>NZ_JABERS010000050.1:0-26173 GCF_013168745.1 Aeromonas sp. TW 6
ACTGCTTCCGGTTTAATCATCGTTTTGACCTCAAGAGCATGTTGGTTGAATTGGGGCATGCAGTCGTGGCAAGCCCTCCGATGCCATATCGGCTCTTGAAGCTGGCTGAGGGTCATGGGTAATCAGGTACCTCAATAGGTTGGAACTTTATTTCAGTAGCGTGGATAAACAACATTGATGGAAACGCAGATTATGCCGTTGTCAGCCCAGAAGGTGAACAAAGCTTATGCTACCGCCCTTGGGTTACAGCTCCCAACATGCTGCTTTTAACCTGATTGTCCGTGCTGTTGGCCATCACATCCTCCAGCTTCTTGTTTTGATTGATGTTTAACAATGTTGTCGCATTACATTGCACACCCAGGCAGTCCACAGCCTGCATTGCTCACATCTTGGGCTATCTGCGCCCCAAACCCGATTCGGGGTCAGATTCTATCTTGTTTAACCCAAAGATGAACAGTCAAAACAATAGGAAAGCGCCTATTGAAATCAGGATTCAAAAAAAACCATTCATGTGATACTGCCCTCCGTGAATCCACTCAGCCGTTGCCGGGGATTGCCCTGCTTTGTTCCAGCATCCAGGCAAGGCAATGTAAACATGTTTAATTTCAAACAATTAAAAACATACCTCAAGTGCTTGCAGGCACTCGGGGATGGCCTGACGCCAGCAAGGCCCCCCACCCCTGTGTACCGGCAGGCTGAAAGCGGCATGCCGCTTGTGCGATAAGAATGGTCGCGACCAGCCCCTGCACCGGCTCTGACCCTCAACACCCAGAAACCGGCAGGCACGGATAGCGAGCCTGAACACGAGGCTGATGACACAGCGTTGCATCATGGGAAATGCATGAGGACAGAAGGCAGGGATGATTCAGTCCCGATACAGCGGGGTCAGGTAGGATCCGGATTGACTCTCCCCCTTGTTGACCCTCTAATTGACAGCCTGGACCCTCATCATCATGCATCTTATGAAAATCCTACTGGTTGAAGACGACAAGCTGCTCAATCACCACCTCTCCACCCTGTTGACAGAGGCCCAGAACCAGGTTTACGGCACGGACAATGCCCAGGTGGCGCTGCACTACGCAGCCGACTACCCCATCGATGTCGCCATCATCGATCTGGGCCTGCCTGACATGGACGGCCTTCAGCTCATCACCCGCCTGCGCGAGCAGCAGATCCCCTTTCCCATCATTGTGCTGACGGCCAGAGGCAACTGGCAGGACAAGGTGGAAGGACTGGAGGCCGGGGCGGACGACTACCTGGTCAAACCCTTCCAGAAGGACGAGCTGCTGGCCCGTCTCAATGCGCTGGTACGCCGCAGCGCCGGCTTCATCTCCCCCAGAGTGAAGGCGGGTGACTACGAGCTGGATCTCTCCCGCAAGGAGCTGACCATCGCTGGCGAGGTCACCGTGCTGACCAGTTTCGAATATCTGATCCTGGAATACCTGATGCGAAATGCCCGTCAGGTAGTCTCCAAACAGCAGTTGCTGGATCAGCTCTATGGGGATGGTGAAGGGGATCCCAACACCATCGAGGTGATGGTGAGCCGGCTTCGCAAAAAACTGGATCCGGAAGGGAGCATCCAGCCCATCTCCACCATCCGCCGCCAGGGCTACATCTTCAACCTCGCCTGCAGCTGATGCGCCTTGCCATGTTGCATCCCCTGGCCCTGATCCGCCGCTCCCTGCACCTCAAGCTGATGCTGAGTGCCATGCTGGTCATCGCGCTCATCATGGCCTTCTCCGTCTACATCCTCTACCTCGGCCATGCCGAGGAGCAGGCCCAGAAAGCCAGTGTCCGCATGCAGGAGAACCTCTCCAAGCTGTTCTCGTCCAAGCAGCCGGAGCCCCATGCCATGACGGATCTTGGCAAGCTCACCCCGGATGCCATCGACCCCAATCTCGACACCCTGATCTGCCGCGCCGACGGGGAGCTGAGCTGGTCCAGCCTCCACATGCCGGAGGTGGTCTCCATCAAGGAGACCATCTGCCGGGATCTGATGAGATACCTGGGGGGACTGGATCAGGACTATTTCTTCAAGCTGCATACCATCAAGAACGGCGAGAGCTACTTCATCTACAGCCTGCGTTTCCTGCGCAATCATGGCGCCGGCCCCACCACCTACTACGTGGTGATGGTCGATTCCGCCAGGCGCTATCAGGCCCAGACCCGCGATTACCTCTACCGCTGCATTCGCCAGGCGCTGCTCGCCTACTGTCTGCTGGGCGCTCTGTTGCTGCTCACCAGTTTCTGGAGCCTCTCCTCCCTGCGTACCATGGCGCGCCAGATTGACGAGATCCGCGCCGGTACGCGAGAGGCACTGTCAAACGACTACGAGCGCGAACTGACTCCCCTGACAAGCTCGGTCAACCAGTTGCTGGAGAACGAACGCCAGCAGACCCAGCGCTACCAGCACGCCCTCAACGATCTCGCCCACAGCCTGAAAACCCGGCTGGCGCTCATCCAGATCACCGCCCAGGAGCTCAAGCTCGGCCACGACATCCATGACAACATCAATGAACAGATCACCACCATGGATCAGATCATCCAGTACCAGTTGCGCCGCGCCGTCACCGGACGAAAGCGCCTCGCCAGCAAGGGCACCGAACCGGTTCCCCTCATTGAGAAGCTGCTGGCCAGTCTCGCCAAGGTCTATCGCCACAAGAAGCTGCAGACCGGCTTCCAGTTTGACGATGATGTCTTCTTCCACGGCGAGCAGGGCGATCTGATGGAGCTGATGGGCAACCTGCTGGACAACGCCTGCAAATTCGCCATCAACGAGATCCGGGTTCATGTCCGCCACCGGGAGCGCGGCCTGCTCATCGTGGTGGAAGACGACGGTCCCGGCATCGATCCCGGCAAATCGCAGCAGATCTTCCAGCGCGGCGTGCGGGCTGACAGCTCCCCCGGCCAGGGGATTGGCCTCGCCGTGGTGACCGAAATCGTGCACAGCTACGGCGGCGAGATCCGGGTGGATGACTCCCCGCTCGGCGGCGCGAGATTCCACATCACCCTCCCCTGACAGCGCAGGGGCCAGTACCTGGCCCCTGCCGCATTCGGGCATTGCCATCCCGGTGCTTGCCCTGTCTCACGCCTCACTCCTTATGCTTCGACCAGGCCAAGCACATGGCAGCGAGGCTGACGAGCTTACGCCCCCATCAGAAGCTGGCCTGCCGCTCCCCTCGGCCCCATGCTCGCGCAGAAACAACAGGCATAAAAAAACCGGCCGCGAGGGCCGGTAAAACAGTTCAGGCTTGTCAGGTGACAATGCGCACCCAGCGGATGAAGACCGGTTTCAATTCCCTATGAAGCCCCGTCCTCTTGAGTACGTAGGTTCACTTTACGCCCCGGTCACTGAATCGGGACTGAACCATGTTCACACTGGCAAGGCTCAGAGACGGATCCCGAGTGACTGGCGCAGATAGGCGCCGGCACCGAGCAGCCCCGGTCCTTCATGGGTGATGAGGAAGACCGGAATGTCTTTGAGATAAGGCTTGAAGCGCCCCTTGTCCTCGAAGGCGACCCGAAAGCCCGATCCGATGAAGAACTCCTGGAAGCGCGGCACTATGCCACCGGCGATGTAGACACCGCCGAAGGTGCCCATGTTGAGGGCCAGGTTGCCGGCAAAGCGGCCCATGAGCACGCAGAACAGGCTCAAGGTGCGACGGCAATCGAGGCAATCCCCCGCCAGCGCGCGCTCGGTGATGTCCTTGGGGGCAAAGGGTTCGGGCTCGCGGCCATCGGATTTGACCAGGCCGCGATAGAGATTGACGAGCCCGGGGCCCGAGAGGAAACGCTCCGCCGACACATGACCCAGCTCGCCGCGCATCACCTGCAGCACCGCATCTTCCTCTTCCGTGTTGGCGGCGAAGTCCACGTGACCGCCCTCACCCGGCAGGCTCAGCCACTGCTCACCGGCCTGCACCAGGTGGGCGACGCCAAGGCCGGTCCCTGCGCCATAGATGGCGATGGGCTTGCCGGCTACCGGAGCCGCGCCCCCGAGCTGGATGCGATCGCTCTCGCCGAGCACGGGTACCGCCATGGAGACGGCAGTGAAATCGTTGATCACCTGCAGGCGTGCCAGGCCGAGGTTGGCCTGCATCTCGCGGATGGAGAACTCCCAGCTGTGGTTGGTCATGGCGACCCAGTCACCATTGATGGGACAGGCGATGGCGATGCACGCCTCGCCCACGGTGGCATCGTGCTCTTCGAGATAGAGGCGCACCACGGCCTCCAGGCTGGGATGGGCCAGCCCTGAATAGGTTTTTGCCTGGGAAATGGCGCCCGTCGCCAGTTCGCAGAGGGCCAGCCGGGCATTGGTACCGCCAACGTCGCCCACCAGCGCATGGGTATGCTGCATAACAAACTCCTTCGTTACCGACTCGGGGCGGCCCTTACCGTCCCGACATTATTATTTGGCTGCAATACTACTCGAGCCCGCAGCCGGGCTGCGCGATTTATGCAGACAAGTGTGCGCCCGCTCACAGTGTTGTTGCTTTGCAACATTTGTAAGCGTTTTCAAGACGCAAATGGAAGTTTGCAACTAAAAACACGAAATAATTAGACATGAGTCATACTTTGCAGGGCCGAGATTAGTTCCGATAAGCGCTTGTCTTGTATAGTCATCGCGGAGACTGGAAACCTGCTTGAGCTGTGAATTTAGTGCACAGACACTGAAGTTAAATTACAAAAATGCCTGGTGGTAATGATGAATACCCTCGATAAAATTACGAACAATCTGGAAAGTTTCAGTAAATCAGAGCGTAAGGTGGCTGAAGTGATCCTGGTCTCACCCCAGACCGCCATTCACTCCAGCATTGCTACCCTGGCCAAGCTGGCCGATGTGAGCGAACCGACCGTCAACCGTTTCTGCCGTCGCCTCGATACCAAGGGTTTTCCCGATTTCAAGCTGCACCTGGCCCAGAGCCTGGCTAACGGCACCCCTTATGTGAACCGCCATGTGGAAGCGGAAGACGGCCCGGACACCTATACCGCCAAAATCTTCGAATCCACCATGGCCTGCCTCGATGCCGCCAAGAACAGCCTGGACATCTCGGCCATCAACCGCTGCGTCGACATCCTGACCCAGTCCAAGAAGATCAGCTTCTTTGGTCTGGGCGCCTCCTCCGCCGTCGCCCGGGATGCCCAGAACAAGTTCTTCCGCTTCAATATCCCCGTGGTGAGCTTCGATGACATCGTCATGATGCGCATGAGCTGCATCAACAGCAGCGAAGGGGATGTGGTGGTCCTCATCTCCCACACCGGCCGCACCAAGGCCCTGGTGGAAATTGCCGCGCTGGCCCGGGAAAACGATGCCACCGTCATCGGCATGACCGCCAAGGACTCTCCCCTGGCCCGCGAATGCAACCTGGTGCTCTCCATGGACGTGCCGGAAGACACCGACGTCTACATGCCCATGGCCTCGCGCATCGCCCAGCTCGCCCTGGTGGACGTGCTGGCCACCGGTTTCACCCTGCGCCGTGGCATGAAATTTCGCGAAAACCTGAAGAAAGTCAAAGAAGGTTTGCGCGAATCCCGCTTTGATACCCCGCACTCCTCCTGATCATTCGGGGGTCCGCCACCGACTGTCTATGCCAACGGGCTTGGTGTAGTATCGAAATTCAATCAAACAAGGCCACCCAGATGGCCTGCCAGTTGGCGCCATGCCACATGCTTGACGGGGCAGTATTTCAAGTCATATCAACTTCACATTGGAGTCTTTCATGCCAAGACGTACAAAGATTGTTACCACACTCGGTCCGGCGACCGATCGCGACGGCATTCTCGAGGGGATCATTCGCGCCGGTGCCGACATGGTGCGGATGAACTTCTCCCACGGCACTCCTGAAGATCATATCCAGCGCGCCAACCAGGTGCGTGACATCGCCGCCAAGCTGGGCCGCCACGTGGCCATCATGGGCGATCTGCAAGGCCCCAAGATCCGCGTCTCCACCTTCAAGGATGGCAAGATCTACCTCGCCATCGGTGACAAGTTCATTCTCGATGCCGCCCTCGGCAAGGGCGAAGGCTGCCAGGAGCAGGTCGGCATCGACTACAAGAGCCTGCCGCAGGACGTGGTATCCGGTGACATCCTGCTGCTGGACGATGGCCGCGTGCAACTGAAGGTCGAACAGGTCGAAGGCACCCGAATCCACACCACGGTGACCGTGGCCGGCCCGCTATCCAACAACAAGGGCATCAACAAGAAAGGTGGCGGCCTCTCCGCCCCGGCCCTGACCGAGAAGGACAAGGAAGACATCAAGACCGCCGCCCGCATGAACGTGGACTACCTGGCGGTCTCCTTCCCCCGCAGCGGCGATGATCTGCGCTACGCCCGCGAACTTGCCCGCGAAGCTGGCTCCAACGCCAAGATCGTGGCCAAGGTCGAGCGCGCCGAGACCGTCGCCAGCGACGAGGCGATGGAAGACATCATCCTTGGCTCCGATGCCGTCATGGTGGCCCGTGGTGACCTGGGTGTCGAAATCGGCGACCCCGAACTGGTGGGTGTGCAGAAGAAGCTCATTCGCCACTCCCGCCGCCTGAATCGCGTGGTCATCACCGCGACCCAGATGATGGAGTCCATGATCAACGCACCGCTCCCGACCCGTGCCGAAGTCATGGACGTGGCCAACGCCGTGCTGGACGGTACCGATGCGGTGATGCTCTCCGCCGAGACCGCCGCCGGCCAGTTCCCCATCGAGACCGTGACCTCCATGGCCAGCGTCTGTGTGGGCGCCGAGAAGCACCCGAGCCTGAACGTCTCCAACCACCGCATGAGCTACACCTTCACCTCGGTGGAAGAGGCGGTGGCCATGTCCACCATGTATGCGGCCAACCACCTGGAAGGGGTCAAGGCGATCGTGGCGCTGACCGAGTCGGGCACCACCCCGCTGCTGATGTCCCGCATCAGCTCCGGCCTGCCCATCTTCGCCATGTCTCCTCACAACAAGACCCTGGCCTGGGCCAACCTCTACCGCGGCGTCACCCCCGTGCTGTTTGATGGCGACGAGACCAAGCCGGTCTACGAGGTGTGCCGCGACGCGCTGGACGTGCTCAAGGCCAAGGGACTGCTGCAAAGCGGCGACATGGTATTGCTCACCCACGGCGACAAGATGGAAACCGTCGGCAGCACCAACACCTGCAAGGTGATGATGGTCGAGTAATCGCCCCTCCTCCCTACAACAAAACGGCTCCCGCGGGAGCCGTTTTTTTATGGGATCTGCCCCAGGTTCAACCGCGAAACAGCTCCACCTTGTCCCCATCCTGCAGGCTGCCGGCGCCGCGCACCACCACCTTGTCTCCCTGCTTGAGGGCGCCACTCACCGCCACCTCCCGGCTGTCCCCAAAGAGCACGGTGACCGGCACCCGGTTCACCGTGAGCGCCTCGCCGCGCTGCTCCACCTGATAGACCACGCTCCCCTCGGTGCCGAGCACCAGGGCATCCCGAGGCAGCAGCATGGTGTGCTGCTCTCCCATCGGCAGCGCCACCCGCACTGGCGAGCCGATGATGAAGGTGCCTACTTCCGGCTTGAGGCGCAGCTCGATGAGCCGGGACTTGGGATCGGCGCTCGCCGCCCGCTGGTAATAGATGGCGTGGCTGCTGAGCTGCTCCCCTTCCACCCGCAACCGGGTCTGGGTGGCCAGTTGCCGGGCCCAGGCAATAGGCGCACGCAACCGGATATCCGGCTGGTCCGGATTGACCAGCTCAAGCGCCTGTTCGCCCGCATCCACATGCTCCCCCGGCTGGATGAAGTGTTCATTCACCACCCCGTCAAACGGGGCAAAGATGCGGCTTCTGCGCAGCTGCTCCTCAATCTGGCGCACCTGCACCCGCGCTAGCTGCTCGGCCAGCTCAGCCTGCTCCACGTCATAGCGCGCCTTGTCATACTGGCTCTGGGAGGCACTCTTTTGCTGGTGCAAACGATCCAGGCGCTGGAACTCGGCGCGAGCGTAACGCAGGTTGCTCCCCTCTCTGGCTTGTTCCGCCCTCGCCTGCTCCAGCGAGAGGCGCAGGGGCGCGCTGTCCAGGCGCAACAACTCGTCCCCCGCCTTCACCCGGCTGCCAAACTCGGCTATCCACTCCACCCGACCGCTCACTTCGGCGCTGAGCGCCGCCTGCTGGCGGCTCGCCACCGTGCCGCTGACCCATATGCTGGCCCCCGCCTCTCCCTGGGCCACCTCCGCCAGCGTCACCATCTTGCTTTGTGCAAGCGCAGGCAGCCCGCCAGCCAGCAGCAGAGCCCCCACCACTATCCTTGTGAAACCTTGTGTCATCGATGAGCTCCTTGCTCAGGCACGCTGCCGAAGGGCGTGCGGTATGTCGGTCTGCTCCCCCAACCGCAGGAAGGCGGGCAACAGGATCAGGGTGAAGAGGGTGCTGCAACTCATGCCGCCGACGATGACGGTGGCCAGCCCCCGGTAGATTTCGCTCCCCTCGCTCGGACTCAGCATCAGGGGCAGCATGCCGAAGATGCTGGTGAAGCTGGTCATGGCGATGGGACGCATCCGGCTTTGCAGAGCATCGGTGACTGCCGACTGTCGGCTCATCCCCTCCCGTTCGGCCATCCTGGTCTGGTGCACCAGCAGAATGGCGTTGTTGACCACCAACCCGAGCAGGATGACGAAGCCGATGATGGTGAGCAAGTCCATCGGCAGCGGCGCCACCAGACCGCTCAGGTGCAGCGCCAGCACGCCGCCTACGGTGGCGAGCGGCAAGGTGAGCAGCACCAGCACGGCATCCTTGAGGGAGGCGAAGACCCCCCACAGCAGAATGAGCAGTATCATCACGGCGAACAGGAAGATGCTGCCGAGGTTGCCCAGCGCCTGCTGCAGGCTGTCGGCATTGCCGGCGACCCGCAGCTCCCCCCCGGCCGGGAGCAACGGCCGGATGGCGGCAAAGCTCTTGTACTGCAGGGTGTCGAGCACCTGCTCCATGCTCATCCCCGCCGGGGGCGAAATCTGCAGACTGATGCTGCGCCGCCCATCGGATCGGAAGATGCTCTCAGGCCCGAGTTGCGGCTCCACCCGCAGCAGTTCCCCAAGGGGAACGATGCGCCCGGACGGGGTAGCAAGCGGCACCGCCTTGAGCTCGTCCGGGTTGGCGGAGGCCTGCCCCATCAGCAGGATGTCGAGCCGCTCATCCCCGTCGAAATATTCGCCTACCCGCAGACCATCGCCAAAGGTCTGGATGATGGCGGGCATGGGGGAGCGATCCCAGCCCACCTCGGCCAGGCGCCTGTCCTGGGGCACCAGCCGAAGCTCGGGAGCGGTGAAATCGAGTCCGGGTTCTGGCCTGACCTGGGCGCCGGGCAAGTCCCGCTGCACTATGGTCATGCTCTCCCGGGCCGCCTGATAGAGTTCGGGCAGCCCACCTCCCTGGATCAGCAGGGAGATGCTGTTTTCACTGTCAAAACCGCCAAACAGGGACCCCTGACCGCCAAACACCCGGGTGTCGGGAATGCCCACCAGCAATTGCTTCATCAAGAGCTGCTCCAGTACCTTGATCTGGCTCTCCTCCTTTGGCCGCACCCCGATCTGGGCACCACCCGGGTAGCGCAGGATGTAGTAGTTCTTGAGGACAGGCTCCTTCTCCCCTTTCATATAGGGGTCGAGGCGGGCAATCAGGGTATCGATCACCTCCTCCCGCTGGGCCTTGAGATTGACCCCGGGGGTGAAACTCATCCAGACGTCGATGGCGTCCCGCTTCACATCCGGCAGGTAGTTCATCTTGGGCAACATCAACCAGCTCGCCAGCACAGGCCCCGTCATCATCAGGACGATGATGGCCCAGCGCCTGGGGGCGGTGGCAGTCCAGCGGATAACATGGCGAGTGGCGCGGCACCACAGGCGCTCAAAGGGATCAATCAGCCGCTCGTGCCCCATCCAGCGCGCCGCCACCGCAGGCAACACCGTGACCGCCACCACCATGGAGACGGTCACCGCGCAGGCGATGGTGAGCGCAAGATCGGCAAACAACTGCCCTTCCACATCGTTGAGCAGGAGCACCGGCAGGAAGATGGCGACCGTGGTCAGGGTGGACGCCACCAGAGCGGTCCACACCCGGCGGGTGCCCTCCAGCGCCGCCTCTCCCTTGCTGATGTCACCCCGCTCATGGCGCCGGTAGATGCTCTCCAGCACCACGATGGCGGCGTCGAGCACCATGCCGACCGCAAACGCAATGCCCGCCAGGGAGATGATATTGAGGGTCCGCCCCATCACCTTGAGCAGGCAGAAGGTGAGCATGATGCTGATGGGGATGGCGATCGCGATCATCAGGGTCGCCTTGAGCTGGCGAAGAAAGACCCAGAGGATGGCGCAGGAGAGCAGCACCCCGAGCCCCAGGTTGGCGGTCACCATGCTCACCGCCCGGTTGATGTAGAGGGAAGCGTCAAACGACTGCTCCATGTGCAGGCCGACCGGCTCCAGCACCTCCCGGTTGAGCTCCCCGACCTTGGTCTTGATCCCCTCGAGCGCCGCCAGGGCATTGGCACCGCTCTCCTTGAAGATCTGCGCCGCGATGGCGGTGTTGCCGTTCTGGATGCGCAGCACCGGGTTCTCCTCCCGGGCCACTCTGATCTCGGCAACGTCCCGCAGATAGATGGGCAGGCCGTCACGCCAGTCCACCACCTTGTCCCCCAGGGCCGCCACGTCATAGCGACCGGCAAAGCGCAGCTTGTACTCCCAGCGTCCGATGTCGAGGGTGCCAGCCGACACATCCCAGCCCGTCGTTGCCCGGCTGGCAAGCACCGGGATCTCCACCCCCAGCTCGGCGGCGCGGTAAGGGTCGAAACGGATCTGGATCTGGCGCTCGTTGATCCCCTCGATGTCGACCGTGGACACCCCGGGGATCCGCTCCAGCTCGGGCTTGACCCTCGCCTCGATCAGCGCCTGGTGATCGTCTATCTCCCCCTTGGCGCCGGGCAGTTGCTGGATGAAGAAGAAGGTCAGGGTGTCGTTGCTGCTGTAGTTGTTGACGTAAGGACCGCCGATGTTGTCCGGCAGCCCCGAGACCCGGTTCAGGCGGGAGATGACGTCAAGCTGGGCCCGCTGCATGTCGGTGCCTAGAGCAAACTCCATGTCGATTTCGGTGAAGCCGGGGTAGCTGTTGCTGCTGAGACTCTTGAGCCCCTGTACCCCCTGCATCTCCTGCTCGATGGGATCGGTTATCTCCGACTCCATCTCCTGGGGCGAGGCCGAACGCCAGTCCACCGTGATGTTGAGGTGAGGACGGTCTATGTCGGGAAACAGCTGGACGGGCAGTCCCCGGATGCTGAGCAGGCCCAGCAAAAAAATCAGCACGACCGAGACCGCCACCCAGATGGGGCGTTCGATCGCCGTTTTGGCGAGGTTCATTCACTCTTCCTGAGTTGTTGTTATCGGCCATTCCGATGGCCTTGCTTCCTGCCCCAAGGGTGGGGGCCATTGCATTAAACTGGAATTAATCGACCTTGTAAATGCCTGGTTAAACAACAAAAAACCGGCCACTAGGGCCGGTTGTCGGTTTACGCTCGGGGTCAGGCTGCATGCTCGACCGTGTTCGGTTGAGACAATCCTTCCAGCTCGCCAGGAGCGAAGTTGTCCACCTGGATAGCCTCGTAGCGCAGGGCATCGGCGGCCAGCAGCTTGTCCGCCTCCTCCTTACCGAGGATGGACTGGGACAGGGCCGCAGCCACCAGCTCAGGCAGCGCCAGCTTGCGGGGCAGTCTGCCCTCTTTCTGGGCCTGCATCAGCTTCTTCTCGATGGGCTGCACCGAGACCATGGCCTGGAAGGCACGCTCCATCAGCCCCACCGGATCCGCCTCATCCTTGCCCACATAACAGAGCGCGGTCAGACGATCCCGGAACTCGCCCGGCGTCATCATGGCCAGGCAGATGGCATGGCAGCGATCGTCCGCCGGCATCTTGTAACCGACGCCGAACGGGAACACCACCCGCTTGAGTACGGCACCCACCACCTTGTTCGGGAAGTTCTGGAAGAAGCCCTCGAACGCCTTGCCAATCAGGTAGAGGTTGCGCTCCACCGCATACTGCACGAACGGCAGGTCAGAGACCATGCGGCCCTGATCCTCGTAATGCTTGAGGGTGGCGGAGGCCAGGTAGAGGTGGCTCAGCACGTCACCCAGACGGGCGGAGATCATCTCCTTACGCTTGAGATCGCCACCCAGCATCAGCATGGAGACGTCGGCGCACAGGGCCAGCCCCTTGCTCATGCGGGAGAGTTGCTTGTAGTAGCGGGCGGTTTCGCCAGCCACCGGGGCGCTGTTGAACTGGCCCAGGGTCAGCCCCTGGAACAGGGCACCGAAGAAGTTGCCGGTACCGAAGGCGATGTGTTTCATCAACAGGGCGTCAAACTTCTCGAGACCACGCTCCACATCGGTGTCGGCCGCCGCTTCCAGCTCTGCAAACACATACGGATGGCAGCGGGTGGCCCCTTGCCCGAAGATCATCAGGTTGCGGGTCAGGATGTTGGCCCCTTCCACCGTGATGGCCACCGGAATGCCCATGTAGGCGTAGCCGGTGTAGTTTTTCGGGCCCAGCTGGATGGCACGACCGGCGTGGATGTCCATGGAGTCATCCATCACCTGGCGGGCCATCTCGGTCATGTGGTACTTGGAAATCGCGGTGACGATGGCCGGTGCCTGACCCAAATCCAGGGAACCTGCAGTCATGCGACGAGCCCCTTCCAGCTGATAGGTGAGTCCGCCGATACGGGCCAGCGCTTCCTGCACCCCTTCAAACTTGCCGATGGACATGCCGAACTGCTTGCGCACGTAGGAGTAGGCGCCCACGGTGCGGCTCGCCATGTGACCGCAGGCGGTGCCAAGGGCTGGCAGCGAGATGCCGCGACCGGCGGAGAGGCACTCCACCAGCATGCGCCAGCCGCGGCCGGCGTAATCCGGGCCACCGATGATCCAGTCGAGCGGAATGAACACATCCTTGCCGAAGGTCGGGCCATTCAGGAACGCCAACCCCATGGGGTAGTGGCGATCGCCGACGCGCACGCCAGGGTGACTGGTCGGGATCAGCGCACAGGTGATGCCGATCTCTTCCTTGTCACCCAGCAGTTTTTCCGGGTCATAGAGCTTGAACGCCAGCCCCAGCACGGTAGCACGCGGCGCCAGGGTGATGTAGCGCTTGTTCCAGTTCAGGCGAATGCCCAGCACCTCTTCACCCTTGTGCATCCCCTTGCAGACGATCCCCTTGTCCGGGATGGCGCCCGCATCGGAGCCCGCTTCCGGCCCGGTCAGGGCGAAGCAGGGCACCTCCTTGCCGTTGGCCAGCCCCGGCAGCCAGAAATCTTTCTGGGCCTGGGTGCCGTAATGCATCAGCAGCTCGCCCGGGCCGAGGGAGTTGGGCACCATGACGGTGACCGCGACACTCAGGCTCTTGGTGGCGATACGGGTCACGATGGTGGAGTTGGCGATGGCCGAGAACTCGCGGCCGCCGTAGGATTTCGGGATGATCAGGGAGAAGAAGCCTTCTTTCTTCAGATAGTCCCACACCGGCTCCGGCAGGTCCTTGGTCTCGTTGACGATCTTGAAGTCGTCCACCATGGCGAGCAGGGTTTCGACCTGGTTGTCGATAAAGGCCTGCTCTTCTGCGCTCAGCTCGGCCTTGCCGTAGCCGTGCAGTTTCTTCCAGTCCGGGTTACCGCGAAACAGCTCCCCGTCCCACCAGACGGAGCCGGCCTCCATGGCCTCCCGCTCGGTGGCCGACAGGGGCGGCAGTATCTTCTTGAAGATGCCGAACACGGGGCGGGTCACCACCTTTTTACGGATGGCGGGGACACCGAGCACCACGGCTATCGCCAGCACCAGCAGGACAAGCAATGTGATCATACCGAAGTTCCTTCTATTTCACTGTTTCCGTTGATTATTGTTAGGTGTTACACGACCAGGGAGAGCCTGGTCGACTCCACGGGCGCCCCGACACCGGACGCCAGATAAGGAATGACGTTGCGCACCAGCCCTTCCACATCGAGCTGCTGGCCAAAATCGGCCTGGGCGATGTCACGCAGGGCATCCGCAGAGGCCATGGTGAAGACGACGGTGCCCAGGGTGAAGTGCAGGCGCCAGAAGAGATCCGCTGGCGACAAATCCGGATTGGCCTTGGAGATGGCCTGGGTGATCCCGTGCAGGGTCGCCCCATAATGGGTGGTAATAAAGCGGCGCAGGTGGCCCTGACTGTCGATATAGCCGCGCCCCAGCAACTGCATGAAGAGCGCCGGACCATTCGCCCTGACGGCCGACAGTTTCATCAGGGGTTCGACAAAGCTCTCGAACACCTGCAACAGGGTCAGCTGATCCTGCGCCATCAACGTCTGCAACCGCCCGTCCAGTGCCGGCATGAAGAGGCTCAGATAACGGTCGAGCACCGCCTGGATAAGCTCCTTCTTGGAGCCGAAGTGATAATTGACCGAAGCCAGGTTCACATCGGCCTCGCTGGTGATCAGACGCAACGAGGTATCGGCGAACCCCCGCTCGGCAAACAGCACCTCGGCGGCATCGAGAATACGGTTCTTGGTATCGATTTTACTCACTGGACACCTCACTTAAACGAATGTTTAAAAAGTACGTTTCACGCCCACCCATGTCAAGAGAATGTGAACAAGTGTTGGCTAAATGTTTTTAATCAAAAAAGAGGGAAGATGGCGGGAACTTCACGGCGAGACGGCACTCTATATCTATGCCACTGCAATTAAACATTAAGTCTCGCCCAACCTGCGTTATGCTAGTTGGGCATTTTTTTGGCCTGCCGTCACCCGATGCGCCGACAGAGAACCAAAAAAAACCGTCGCAGGGGCGACGGCGGGGAAAACGGGTCTGACCATCCAGTGTCGACCCATCGATGGGTGTTCAGGCTTACATCGATGTCGCCATCCTCGCACTGAAACGTCATCAGACTTTGTCAGCACAGACCCAAATTGTGACAAAGTATGACAACCAGCCACATGGCCCGGCTTCGCCAATCTTGCTATGCTGTCGCCTCATGCCAGAGGGGAGAGAAGATGAAGTATACGGTCGATACCCACACGCACACCGTCGCCAGCACCCACGCCTACAGCACCATTCACGATTACCTGCCCATCGCCAAAGCCAAGGGGATCAAGCTGTTCGCCACCACGGACCATGGCCCGGACATGGCAGATGCCCCGCATTACTGGCATTTCGTCAATCTGCACGTGTTGCCCAGGGTCGTGGACGGGGTCGGCATCCTGCGCGGCATCGAAGCCAACATCAAGAACATCGACGGTGAAATAGACTTCCCCGAGCGCTACGAATCGCGGCTCGACATGATCATGGCGGGCTTTCACGAACCGGTGTTTCCCCCCTGCGATCAGGCGACCCATACGCAGGCCATGATCAACGCCATTCGAAGTGGTCGGGTCGACATGATAAGCCACCCCGGCAACCCCGCCTTCCCTATCGATATCCAGGCGGTGGTCAAGGCAGCGGCTGAGTATCGAGTGGCGCTGGAGGTCAACAACTCCTCGTTCAGTCACTCCCGTGCAGGTAGTGAAAGCAACTGCCGCGCCATCGTCGAGGCAGCGCGCGATCTGGGTGCCTACCTCACTTTCGGCTCCGACTCCCACGTGGCATTCAGCCTCGGCGACTTTGATCACTGCCATCGGCTGGTCACCGAAGCCAACTTCCCACATGAGCGGATCCTGGCCCGCTCCCCCCGCGCACTGCTCGATTTTCTCGAGAGCCGCGGCCGTGCCCACATCCCGGAGTTCGTTGACCTCTGATATGCCTTAACATCATGAGCCAACTCATAAAATCGAGTTGGCTCAATTGACTTGTCCGGCTTTTTTCACGACTCTGAACATCAAGCCGCCGGTATAGCTCAGTTGGTAGAGCAGCGCATTCGTAATGCGAAGGTCGTAGGTTCGACTCCTATTACCGGCACCAGACAGACGAAGGGTTGGCCTCAGTGCGAGGCCAACCCTTCGTGCTTTTTGTCCCGGGTCTCTGGCCAAGACGCCGGTGTGACTGCGCCAGAACACCCTCCCCCTCCAGGACACCGCCATCCGCGACGGTCCTGTTCATCTTTCAGAGCCTGACACACCAACCTGGCCCCACCAACAGAGAGGGCTGCCAGGCAGCCACGTCTCGGCTGCACCTGGGCAAGCATCGTTATCCCGGGGCGCCTCAGCGCTGGGCATAGATCTGGTCGAACACCCCGCCCTCCTTGAAGTGAGTGCGCTGGATCACAGGCCACGCGCCGAAGGTCTTCACCACATTGAGGAAGGTGGCGTTCGGGAAACGGTCTGCAAACTCGGCGAGGATCGCCGGGTTGCGCGGGCGTAGATAGTTGCTGGCGGCGATGCGCTGGCCTTCGTCGGACCAGAGGTAGGTCAGATAGGCCTCGGCCTCCTTGCGGGTACCCTGCTTGTCGACCACCTTGTCCACCACTGACACCGGCAGCTCGGCCACGGCGGTGACGCTCGGATAGACCACCTCGAAGCTGCCACGACCGAACTCCCGGGCAATCATCTCGGCTTCGTTTTCGAACGTGACCAGCACGTCCCCTATGCGGTTCTGGATGAAGGTGGTGGTGGCAGCGCGGCCGCCGGTGTCGAGCACGGGAACCTGCTTGAACAGCTTGCCGACAAATGCCCTGGCCGCATCTTCATCGCCCCCCTGCTCCAGCACATACCCCCAGGCAGACAGGTAGGTGTAACGGCCGTTCCCCGAGGTCTTGGGGTTGGGCACGATGACCTGTACCCCCTCCTTGAGCAGATCAGGCCAATCCTTCAACCCCTTGGGGTTGCCCTTTCGCACGATGAACACGGTGGCCGAGGTGAAGGGGGCGCTGTGATCCGGCAGGCGATCCGCCCACCCCTTGGGCACCAGGCCCCCATGCTCGGCGAGGGCGTTGATGTCGGTGGCCATGTTCATGGTGATGACATCGGCGGGCAGGCCGTCGATGACGGCGCGCGCCTGCTTGCTCGATCCGCCGTGGGACATGTTGATCTGCAGTGGCTCCCCGCCTTCGGCCTGCCAGTGCTTCAGGAAGGCTCCGTTGTACTCCTTGTAAAAATCGCGCATCACGTCATAGGAGGCGTTGAGCAGGGTGGTCGCCTGGGCCAGCGGGGCGAGAGCCAGTCCTGCAACAAGCAGGGTGGCGGGCACGAGTCGTTTCATTTCACATCCTTGGAATGAGGGGCGAGTGACTGACTATAAGAGTCGACCATTTATTCTTTGAAAGAATAATTACGGCACAGCTTATGCGATAAATGGCATCTCCTGGGTCCGGCGCAACGGATGACGGCGATGAGGTGGTCACCTCCAGGCGGGTCATGATGGTTGCCGAGGGCGGCGCCCATGAGCGTGGGCTCCTCCTGCCCGCTCCCTGCCCCGGACAGGGAGCGCCGTTGTCACTGCCTCGATTTGGCTTCTCGACATGACAGATAAAAAACGGGGCGAACCTAGTGGTTTGCCCCTGATGCTTTTTACGTCAATCCCGAGGGGTCAACCCTGTTTGTCTGATGCCGGCTCTGCGTCCTTCGGCGCCTGCCAGCCGCCACCGACCGCCTTGTAGAGGGCGACCTGGTTACTAAGCTGGGCGAGCCGGGTGCTGATGAGCCCCTGCTTGGCGCTGAACAGGGAGCGCTGGGCATCGAGGCGGGTCAGGTAGCTGTCCACCCCTTGCTCGTAACGCACCTCCGCCAGCCTGAAGTAGGTCTGGTTGGCATCCACCAGCGCCTGTTGTGCCTGCAACTGCTGCGCGTAGTCCGCCTGGGCACCGAGGGTGTCCGCGACCTCCTTGAAGGCGGTCTGGATGCTCTTCTCGTAGCTGGCCACCGCCTGCCTGGTTCCCACCTCGGCCACGTCCAGATCCGCAACGCGCTTGCCGCCATCGAAGATGGGCAAATTGATCTGGGGCATGAAGGTCCAGGTGCCGGTGCCGCCGTCAAACAGACCGCTCAGCTGGTTGCTAGCGGTGCCCGCCGTCGCGGTGAGCGAGATGGTCGGGAAGAAGGCGGCGCGGGCCGCCCCTATGTTGGCGTTGGCCGCCTTCAGGTTGTGTTCCGCCGCCAGGATGTCCGGGCGTTGCTGCAACAGGCTGGAGGGCGCCCCCACCGGGATCGGCGCCAGTTTCACCTCGGCCAGGGTAGCCGGTTGTGCCGCCAGCACCGGGATATCGGTGCCAAGCAGCAGGGCCAGACCGTTTCTGTCCTGCTTCACCAGACGCTGGTATTGCGCCTGGCTGACCTTGGCGTTTTCCAGTGCCGTGCGCCCCTGGGCCAGCTCCATCTCGGAGGCGGCGCCCAGGCGGTATTTGTGCTCGGTCAGGGCATAGCTCTCCTGCTCGGTGGCGAGGGTCGCCTGGCTCAGGGCCAGCAACTCCTGATCCGCCAGCAAGGTGAAGTAGGCATTGGCCACCGAGGCCACCAGCGCAATCTGGGTGCTGCGCTGGGTCTCGATTTGCGCCAGATAGGTCTCAAGGGCCTGATCTTTCAGGCTCTGGATCCGGCCAAACAGATCCAGCTCATAGGCGGTGATGCCGATGTTGGCGCCGTACTGGCTGCTGATGGTGCCCTGCCCCGTACTACTGAGGTCATCGGATCCCTGCTGGCGGGTACCGCTGCCACTGGCGGCCAGGGTCGGCAACTGGGCCGCCCGCTGGATACGGTATTTCGCCTCGTAGGCCTCGACGTTGAGGGCTGCCAGGCGCAGATCCCGGTTGCTCTCAAGGGCGGTGCCGATCAGCGTCTGCAGGGCCGGGTCCTGGAACTGCTGGCGCCAGGGGGCAAGTTCCCCCTTGGCGGCCAGGTCAGCTTGCCAGGAGGCGCCTTGGGGCAGCTCGGGGCGCTGGTAGTCGGGGGCCATGGAGCAGCCCCCCAGCATCA
Organism: Aeromonas sp. TW 6; assembly: GCF_013168745.1. Classification (NCBI taxonomy): domain Bacteria; kingdom Pseudomonadati; phylum Pseudomonadota; class Gammaproteobacteria; order Aeromonadales; family Aeromonadaceae; genus Aeromonas; species Aeromonas sp. TW 6. The sequence goes on from NZ_JABERS010000050.1 coordinate 18,854, forward strand.
GGGTCACGCCAAGGGCGATCAGGGTCTTAGTCATGGTTGATCTCCTTGGTGTGGACACTCTCTTCCCCGGCATGCTTGCGTTCGGTGAAATAGCGCATCACCAGCACGAAGAACAGCGGCACGAAGAAGATGGCGAGCACGGTGGCACTGATCATCCCCCCCATCACGCCGGTCCCGATGGCGTTTCGGCTGCTGGCGCCCGCCCCGGTGCTGATCACCAGGGGCAGTACCCCCAGGATGAAGGCGAGCGAGGTCATCAGGATGGGGCGCAGGCGCTGACGCGAGGCCTCCACCACCGCATCCCCGAGCCTCATCCCCTTGTCGTGCAGCTCCTTGGCGAACTCGACAATGAGGATGGCGTTCTTGGCCGACAGCCCGATCGTGGTGAGCAGGCCCACCTGGAAGTAAACGTCATTCTCAAGCCCGCGCAGGGTCGCGGCCAAAATGGCCCCCAGCACCCCGAGCGGCACCACCAGCATGACCGAGAACGGAATGCTCCAGCTCTCGTAGAGGGCCGCCAGACAGAGGAAGACCACCAGGAGCGAGATGGCGTACAGGGCCGGCGCCTGGGAGCCTGCCTGACGCTCCTGGAAGGAGAGGCCGGTCCACTCGATGCCGATCCCTTCCGGCAACTGTTTCACCATCTCCTCGATGGCCGCCATGGCATCACCCGTACTCTTGCCAGGGGCCGCCTCACCGACGATCTCCATGGCGGAGACACCGTTGTAGCGCTCAAGACGGGGCGAGCCGAAGCTCCACTCCGTGCTGGCAAAGGCGGAGAAGGGCACCATCTGGCCCGCGCTGTTGCGCACGTACCACAGCTTCAGATCTTCCGGGTTCATCCGGAAAGGGGCATCCGCCTGCAGATAGACCTTCTTGACCCGGCCTCTGTCGACGAAGTCGTTCACATAGGAGGAGCCCCAGGCCGCCGACAGGGTGTTGTTGATGTCGGTGATGGAGAGCCCCTGGGCCAGCGCCTTCTCGTAATCGATCTTGATGTCGAGCTGGGGCGTGTCTTCCATCCCATTCGGGCGTACCCGCACCAGGTTGGGATCCTGCGCCGCCATGCCGAGCAACTGGTTGCGCGCCTGCATCAGCTTCTCGTGACCCAGACCACCGCGATCCTGCAGGAAGAAGTCGAAGCCGGTGGCCGTGCCGAGTTCCGGAATGGGGGGCAGGTTGAAGGCGAAGACCTGGGCTTCCTTGATGCTGAACAGGAACCCCATGGCGCGGCCGATGATGGCATTGGCACTGCGCTCTTCTCCCTTGCGCTCGCTCCAGTCCTTTAGCTTGATGAAGGCCATGCCACTGTTCTGACCGCTACCGGCGAAGCTGAAGCCCGCCACCGTCAGCACGGAGTCCACGTTCTCCTTCTCGTTCTCGAGGAAGTAGTCGCGCATCTCCCCGAGCACCACCTCGGTCCGCTCCTTGGTCGCCCCCACCGGGAGCTGCACCATGGACATGATGACCCCCTGATCCTCTTCCGGCAGGAAGGAGGTGGGCATGCGCATGAAGAGCACCGCCAGCACCGCCAGCATGGCCAGATAGATGATGCCGTAGCGGGTGCCCTGCTTGATCACCTTGCGCACGCCGTTCTGGTAACGGTTGGCGTTGGTGTCGAAGAAGCGGTTGAACCAGCCGAAGAAACCGCGCTGGGCGCCGAATTCACCGTGCTTCATGGGTTTGAGCAGGGTGGCGCACAGGGCCGGGGTCAGGATCAAGGCCACCAGCACCGAGAGCACCATGGCCGAGACGATGGTGAGGGAGAACTGGCGATAGATGGCACCGGTAGAGCCACCGAAGAAGGCCATGGGCACGAACACCGCCGACAGCACCAGGGCGATGCCCACCAGGGCGCCGGTGATCTGGGTCATGGACTTGCGGGTCGCCTCGAGGGGGGAGAGATCCTCCTCGCTCATCAGACGCTCCACGTTCTCCACCACCACGATGGCGTCATCCACCAAGAGGCCGATGGCGAGCACCAGACCGAACATGGTCAGGGTGTTGATGGAGAAGCCGAAGGCCGCCATCACCCCGAAGGTGCCGAGCAGGACCACGGGCACCGCGATGGTCGGAATCAGGGTTGCCCGGAAGTTCTGCAAGAACAGATACATGACGCAGAACACCAGGAAGATCGCCTCGATCAGGGTCTGCACCACCTCCTCGATGGAGATCTTCACGAACGGCGTGGTGTCGTAGGGATAGACGATCTCCATGTTGGCCGGGAAGTACTCGGAGAGTTCACCCAGCTTGGTCCGCACGTGCTCGGCGGTGTCCAGGGCGTTGGCACCGGTCGCCAGCTTGATGGCGACGGCGGCGGTGGCCTGGCCGTTGTAGAGCGCGGTCGCGTCGTAGTTTTCACCGGCAAGCTCGACCCGGGCCACGTCCTTGAGCTGGACCTTGGAGCCGTCCTGGTTCACCCGCAGCAGGATGTTGTTGAACTCCTCCACGGTGGAGAGCCGGGTCTGGCCCATGATGGTGGCGGTAAATTGCTGATCGCTCACCGCAGGGGTCCCCCCCAGCTTGCCGAAGGCAACCTGGGCGTTCTGGGCCTTGATGGCGGCCTGAATGTCGGCCGGGGTCATCTGCACCCGGTTGAGCTTGTGGGGATCGAGCCAGACGCGCATGGAGTACTGGCTGCCGAACAAGGTGATGTCACCGACCCCGTCCAGACGGCTCAGGGGCTCCTTGATGTTGGCTACCACATAGTCCGCCAGGTCATCGTTGGTCATGGCGCCATCGGTGGAGATGAAGGCGGCCACCATCAGGAAGCTGCTGGAGGTCTTCTGGACCCGCACGCCCTGTTGCTGCACCTCTTGGGGCAGGAGCGACATGGCCTGTTGCAGCTTGTTTTGCACCTGCACCTGGGCGATGTCGGGATCCGTGCCCGGCTTGAAGGTGAGGGTCACGCTGACGTTCCCTGACGAGTCCGATTGCGCCGACATGTAGAGCAGGTGATCCAGCCCGGTCATGTTCTGCTCGATGATCTGGGTCACCGAGTCTTCCACCGTCTTGGCGGAGGCCCCCGGGTAGCTGGCGGAGATGCCAACCGCCGGCGGGGCGATGGTCGGGTACTGGGCCACCGGCAGGCCGATGATGGCCATGGCCCCGGCCAGCATGATCACCAGGGCGATCACCCAGGCGAAAATGGGTCTATCTATGAAAAAACGTGCCATGAGGCGACTACTCCATCCTACTGCTTGGTTGCCGGGGTCTGTTGTGCGCTGTTGCCGGCACGTTCAGTGGGCGCCACCACGACCCCGGGTTTGACTTTCTGCAGACCGGCGACGATCACCTTCTCGCCAGCCTTGAGACCGGACTCCACCACCCAGCTGTCGCCGGACATGCGGCCGACCTGCACTTCACGCAGTTCCACCTTGTTGTCCGCCGTCACCACCATGACGGTGGCACCGCCCTTGGGGGTACGGGTCACGGCAGTCTGGGGCACCAGCAGGCCTTGCGGGCGCTCGCCCTCCTGCAGGGTGGCGCGCATGAACATGCCGGGCAGCAGCAGTTGATCCGGGTTGGGTACGATCACCCGCAGGGTCACCATGCCGGTCGCCTCGTCCACGGTCACGTCGGAGAACTGGAGGGCTCCTTTCTCGCCATACTGGCTGCCATCTTCCAGCTGGAAGCTGACACCGGCCCCGTCCTTCTCCCCCTGGGTCAGCTTGCCCTCGGCCACCAGGCGCTTGAGGCGCAGCAGGTCGGCGGTGGACTGGCGCACGTCCACGTACATGGGATCGAGCTGGGAGATGGAGGTGAGGCTGTCCGCCTGCTGGGCGGTCACCAGGGCACCCTCGGTCACCGCCGACTTGCCGATGCGGCCGCTGATGGGGGCCGTGATGCGGGTGTAAGCCAGGTTGATGTTGGCGGTCTGCAATGCGGCCTTGGCGGCCCCGATCTCGGCCAGCTGCTGTTTCCAGGCCGCGTCGGCGTCGTCATACTCCTGGCTGCTGATGGCTTTCACCTTCACCAGCTCGGCGTAGCGCTGGGCCTTGAGGCGGGCGCTGCGCTCGTTGGCCTCGGCCTTGGCAAGGTTGGCCTTGGCGGAAGCCACTTCGGCCTGATAGACGGCGGGATCGATCTGATAGAGCAGCTGACCGGCCTTGACGTCGCTCCCCTCGGTGAACAGGCGCTTGAGGATGATGCCGTTCACCTGGGGACGCACCTCGGCCACCCGCAGGGGGGCGGTGCGGCCGGTGAGCTCGGACAACAGTTGCAGGGGGGCCGTATGGAGGGTGACCACGTCCACGGCGGCGGGAGGCATCTCCCCCATGGCCTGCTGGGCCCCGTCCTTGTCACCACAGCCAGCCAGCAGGCCGCTTGCCAGCAAGGCAAGGCCGACCGAACGTGCGAGAATATGTTTATGCATCAAGTCTCTGAACCTCAGTTTCAATCAAAAAGAAGTGACAAAACCACAGGGTTTATAAGGCCCCTGTTGGTAAAACGGCGAAGATGAGGCAATATACATACATTCATGAATGTATGTAAGAAACTTTTTTCACTTTTAAACAGGACCGGAGTCAATGGCCAGACGCACCAAAGAAGAGGCACAGCAAACCCGCTGCAACATCATGAGCACGGCCCTGGATCTCTTCTGCCAACAGGGGCTGGCACGCACCAGCCTGACCGATATCGCCAAGGCGACGGACCTCACCCGGGGCGCCATCTACTGGCACTTCAAGAATAAAGAAGAGCTGTTCGTCACCCTGTGGGAGGAGCTGTGTGCCCCCCTCTCCCACCAGCTGGATGCCTGCGTCGACGAGGCGGAGGCGGATCCCCTGGGCAAGCTGCGCAGCTTTCTCAAGGAGGTGATGCTCAAGATCAGCACCGAGCCCGCCCACCAGCAGATGTTCACCATCATGTTCAATCTGGAATCCATGGAGGGAGAGGCCGCCGTCATGCGCGAGCACATGCACCTGCAATCCATGAATTTCTTCCGGGATCTGGAGATCACCCTGGCCAATGCCGTGCGTCGCGGCCAACTGCCCGAGGGGCTGGATCTGCGCCGCGCCGCCACCCTGCTCCACTGCACCCTGGACGGCTACATCATCAACTGGCTGCACTTCCCGGATCGCATCGATCTGATTGAGGAGTCGGACTTTCTCCTCGATACCCTGTTCACCCTCATCGCGAGCCCCACCCTTCGCCGCCACCCCTGAGTCTGCAAGACGCGCCGCCCCCGCCAATGCTCAACAGCCGGGGGCAAACCTGCTAGAGTAACGCCCCCCACCACGATGAGCCCGACACCCTTGCCACACGCCCCCGCGCCGGCGCACGACGCCGCCCCTCGCCCCGCCCTCGTGGCAGGCGCCCATGCCCCCTTCCTGGCCCTGCTGGGCAGCGGCCGTCATCTGCTGGAGGCCGGTTGCGGGGCAGGAGAGGATCTGCGCCTCTTTCGCCAGCAAGGCCTCACCGTGACCGCCTTCGATGCGAGCCGAGCGCAGGCCGCCGCCGCCTCGCGCCTGTGCGGCCAGCCGGTGCGAGTCTGCCGCTTCGAGCAGATGCGAAGCGTCGTTCCCTATGACGGCATCTGGGCCAGCGGCTCCCTCCCCTGTCTGCCCGAACACGAGATAGCCCCGGCGCTCGGTCATCTGGCCACCCTCCTCAAGGCCGGGGGCCCTCTCTACGCCTCCTTCCCCCACGGGATGGGCGAACCGCAGCCACGGTCGGGGGAATATCCCCTGCAGACCCGGCTCGACGAGGCGGGGCTGCGACGCCTGATCGCTCCCCTCCCCTTCACCCTGCACCATGGCTGGGTGGGGGAAGATGAGGTGAACGGCCCCTGGCTGCACGCCTTGCTGGTGCGGCGCTGATCCGCGAAAGCCCCCGGGGGCAGTGACACCTCACGGCATTCAGCCCGTTAACAATATTTAACCCTGAGTTAACCACCATAAAGCAGACAAGATGCGGTGTTTGTGTTAAAAAGCGGCATTAAAATCAAAATTAAATAACAAATCAGACACCAACACCTGGATTCCCCCATGAAACTCGTTCTCAATCTGGTTGCCGGTATCCTCGCCGGCCTGCTGCTCGGTCTCTATGCCCCCGAATGGGTCGCCCGCGTGCTGTTCACCGCCAAGACGGTGATAGGCCAGCTCATCACCTTCACCATCCCGCTCATCATCCTCTTCTTCATCATGAGCGGCATCGCCAGCCTGCCGAAGAACTCCGGCAAGCTGCTGGGCAAGACGGTGGGGCTCTCCTACTGCTCCACCATACTGGCGGGCCTGTTCGCCTTCACCGTGGCGAGCCACCTGATCCCGCACCTGACCACGGCCGCCGAACCCACCGCCGAGGCAGCCACCAAGCTCGCTTCCTACATCAATCTCGAGATCCCGCCCCTGTTCGGGGTGATGTCGGCCCTGGCCGCCGCCTTCGTGTTCGGCATCGGCATCAGCGCCACCCAGGCCACCGACCTGCGCCGGGTCGCCGATCAGGGCCGTGACATCATCGACCGCCTGCTGGCACGCGTGATCATTCCCCTGCTCCCCTTCTACATCGCCGGCGTCTTCGTCGAGATGACGGTGGAAGGCACCGTCTTCGCCACCCTCAAGACCTTCGGAGTGGTGCTGGTGATGGCCATCGTCATGCACTGGTTCTGGCTCTGCGTCCTGTTCGTCGGCACCGGCCTCGCCCAGGGGCGCTCCCCCGTCATGCTCATCAAGAACATGCTGCCCGCCTACTTCACCGCCCTTGGCACCATGTCCAGCGCCGCCACCATTCCGGTGGCCCTGCAAGCCAGCAAGCGCAACGGCGTGAGCGACGGCATCGCCAACTTCACCGTGCCCCTGTGCGCCACCATCCACCTGTGCGGCTCCACCATCACCCTGGTGACCTGCGCCACGGCGGTGATGTTCCTCTCCGAACACCTGGCCATTCCGGGCTACGGCACCATGGTGCCCTTCATCATGATGCTGGGCGTCATCATGATTGCCGCGCCGGGCGCACCGGGTGGCGGTGTCATGTCCGCGCTCGGCCTGCTCACTTCCATGCTCGGCTTCGGTGAGGCCTCCATCGCCCTGATGATCGCCCTCTACCTGGCCCAGGACAGCTTCGGCACCGCCTGCAACGTCACCGGTGACGGCGTCATCGCCCTGTGGGCCGACCGCTTCGCCCGGGGCGAGCCAGCACTCAGCACCGAGCAGGACGCAGCCTGATAGCGCAGGCAATAAAAAACGGGAGCCATCGGCTCTAATGCCGATCAGTTAAGGATCCATTGACCGATCCTCAGGCTGTGTAAGAATCCGAAACTCCTTGTTGGGTTTCGGATTTTTTTATGCGTATCGACCAAGCTCTCGACTTCATTCACGCCTG
>NZ_JABERS010000051.1:0-25741 GCF_013168745.1 Aeromonas sp. TW 6
TTACGACGACATCCTTGATGCCTGCACATCGGCCTGGAAGCACTTTATTGCCGATGTGGAGCGGGTGATGTCACTTTGTAGCCGAGATTGGATAAAACTGACCTAATGTTTAATCCGATTGGTATGAAACAGCGAGCCATCCAGACACTGAAATGGCAGATTGCCAACGGCATTCAGTTTGTACGGACTCACGTGGATGTTTCCGACCCCAATCTGGTCGCCTTGAAGGCGATGCTGGAGGTGCGGGAGGAGATGAAGGAGTGGGTGGAGCTGCAGATCGTCGCTTTTCCGCAGGAGGGGATCCTCTCCTACCCCAACGGCAAGGCATTGCTGGAAGAGGCTCTCAAGCTGGGGGCCGACGTGATCGGTGCCATCCCCCATTTCGAGTTTACCCGGGAGTACGGGGTCGAAAGTCTGCACTACGTCTTCGATCTTGCGGAGAAATATCAGGTTCTGGTGGATGTGCATTGCGATGAAATCGATGACGAACAGTCCCGTTTTATCGAGACGCTGGCAACCCTGGCCTACGAGCGCGGTATTGGCCATCGGGTGACCGCCAGCCACACCACCGCCATGCACTCCTACAACGGCGCCTATGCGTCGCGGCTGTTCCGGCTGCTCAGGATGGCGGACATCAACTTCGTCGCCAATCCGCTGGTGAACATTCACCTGCAGGGGCGCTTCGATACCTATCCCAAGCGTCGTGGCATCACCCGGGTGAAGGAGATGCTGGAGGCGAACATCAACGTCTGCTTCGGCCACGACGACGTGTTCGATCCCTGGTATCCCATGGGCACGGCCAACATGTTGCAGGTGCTGCATATGGGGCTGCATGTCTGCCAGATCATGGGCTACGAACAGATCAACGACAGTCTCAAGCTGATCAGCTGTCACAGTGCCCGCACCCTGAACGTGCAGGATCGCTACGGCATCGAGGTGGGCAAGCCCGCCAACCTGCTGATCCTTCCTGCAGAGAATGGTTTCGATGCGGTGCGCCGCCAGGTGCCGGTATGTTATTCCATCCGTCATGGCAGAGTCATCGCCGATACTCGCCCGGCCGAGACGACCCTCCATCTTGTGAATCCAGAACGGGTAGACTTTCGCCGCTAGGGTCTTGCCGGGTCGATTAATTGCCCGGCTGTCCCCTGCTGTCGAGATTTTGCATAATGCCAACCTGACAATCTTGGAGACTGCTTGATGCAAACCTGGTTATTTGTCGCTGTCGGGGGCGCCTTCGGTGCCTGCTTGCGCTTTGGCATCGCCGAGCTGATGGCATGGCTGCTGGGACGCCACTTTCCCTATGGCACCCTGGTGGTCAACGTGGTGGGTTCCTTCATCATGGGGATTGCCTATGCCCTGATCAGCCATGGTCACGTGGTGGAACACCCGATGAAGCCATTGCTGATGGTGGGTGTCCTCGGTGCCCTGACCACCTTCTCCTCCTTTGCCCTCGATACGGTCGTGCTGGCCCAGCAAGGGGCTTATCTGAAGGCGCTGCTCAATATCGGTCTCAATCTGTTCCTCTGTCTGGCCATGGTCGTGCTGGGGATGCAGTTGGTCGCAAGCCGGGTTTGAGGTGTCCGCACGCCATCGGCTCTGGTAAACTGGCGGCCATTCTTTGCTCTATGGGTATTTGAGGGATGTCGGAACAGACTACTACTACGCATTTTGGCTATAAAACCGTGGCAGCGACCGAGAAGGAAACCCTGGTCGCCGGTGTCTTTCATTCGGTAGCGGCCAAGTACGATCTGATGAACGATCTGATGTCGTTCGGCATCCATCGCCTCTGGAAGCGCTTTACCATCGACTGCTCCGGTGTCCGCAAAGGACAGAAGGTGCTGGATCTGGCTGGCGGCACAGGGGATTTGACCGCCAAGTTCTCCCGCATCGTGGGTGAGACCGGCCAGGTGGTCCTGGCAGACATCAACGACTCCATGCTCAAGGTGGGCCGCGACAAGCTGCGCAACCTGGGGGTGGCCAACAACGTCTCCTACGTACAGGCCAATGCCGAGGCGCTCCCCTTCCCGGACAACCACTTCGACGTCATCACCATCGGCTTCGGCCTGCGCAACGTCACCGACAAGGACAAGGCGCTTGCCTCCATGTTCCGGGTGCTCAAGCCGGGTGGCCGCCTGCTGGTGCTGGAGTTCTCCAAGCCGGTGAGCGAAGTGATCGCCAAGCTGTATGATCTCTACTCCTTCAAATTGCTGCCGAAAATGGGCGAAATCGTCGCAAACGACAGCGAAAGTTACAAATACCTGGCGGAATCCATCCGCATGCACCCGGATCAGCAGACCCTGGCAGGCATGATGGAGAATGTCGGGTTCGAACAGGTTGAGTTCTACAACCTGACCCAGGGCGTGGTTGCCCTGCACCGCGGTTACAAGTTTTAAGGTCGCCTATGCCGATGGATGCCATGGTCACCGCGGTGATCGAAACCAGCCTCAACCAGTTGCTGGCCCTGGACAAACAGAGCCCGGAGCGGTTGCGTAAGCTGACGGGCAAGGTACTCAAACTGGAGCTGCGCGAGCTCAAGCCGCTCTGGTTTGTCTTCTCGGAGCGCCGTCTGGATGTGCTGGCCAGGTTTGAAGGGGAGGCGGATGCGGTGCTGAGCCTCTCCCTGACTGCCCTCGGCCTGCTCAAGGAGCCTTCCGCCCTGACCCGCTATATCCGCGAGGAGAAGCTGGACCTGAGCGGTGACCCCCAGCTGGTGCAGGCATTCAGCGCCCTGCTTGGCGAGCTCGATATCGACTGGGAAGAGGAGCTGTCCCGCTACACCGGCGATGTGGTGGCCCACACCCTGTGCAGTGGTGCCCGTCAGGCTCGCCGTTTTGTGGGGCGAGAGTTGTGCCGTTCCCAGCGTCAAGTGGCTGAGTATCTGACCGAGGAGGCGAGGCTTGCCCCGGGTCCGCTGGAAGTGGCGAGCTTCAATGACGATGTCGAAGAGCTGGCCCAACAGATGAAGGCGATCGAGTTGCGGCTTGCCCGCCTCGAACAGCAGGTGAGCTGATGACCCCGAAGGAGTTCAAACGCCTCTATCGCATCGTCAGCATCCTGCTGGAACAGGGCATCGACGAGCTGGTGCCCGCCCGTTATCAGCCCTGGCCTGGCCGTCTGGCCCGTCGCAGTCTGTTCTGGCTCAAGAACAAGCAACAAGGCATGAGCCGTGGCGCCCGTATTCGCCTCGCCTTCGAGGCCCTGGGTCCCATCTTCATCAAGTTCGGCCAGATGCTCTCGACCCGCCGAGACCTGCTGCCCCCCGACATTGCCGAAGAGCTGGCCCTGCTGCAGGACAGGGTGCCTCCCTTCTGTGGTCAGGCCGCCCGTCGCCAGATAGAAGAGAGCCTGGGTTGCCCCGTCGAGACTCTGTTTGACGATTTCGACGAGACGCCGCTGGCATCCGCCTCCATCGCCCAGGTGCACACCGCCCGGTTGAAGGAGAACAGCCGCGAGATCGTCATCAAGGTGATCCGTCCCGATATCGAGCCGGTCATCGAGGCCGACCTGCGCCTGATGCAGGCCCTGGCCCGTCTGGTGGCCCGTTTCGTGCCCCAGAGCGGACGACTGCGCCCCGTCGAGGTGGTGGAGGAGTATCGCAAGACCATACTCGACGAGCTCAACCTGATGCGCGAAGCGGCCAACGCCATCCAGCTGCGCCGCAACTTCACCGGTTCCGAGGCGCTCTATGTGCCCGAGGTGTTCACGGACCATTGCCGTGAGCAGGTGCTGGTGATGGAGCGTATCTACGGCATTCCGGTCTCCGACATTGCCGCGCTGGAAGCCAACGGCACCAACATGAAGCTGCTGGCCGAGCGCGGAGTGGAAGTGTTCTTCACCCAGGTGTTCCGTGACAGCTTCTTCCACGCCGACATGCACCCGGGCAACATCTTCGTCTCTTTCGAACACCCCGAGAATCCGCTCTGGATCGGCATCGACTGCGGCATCGTCGGCACCCTCAACCGGGAAGACAAGCGCTACCTGGCGGAGAACTTCCTCGCCTTCTTCAACCGCGACTACCGCCGTGTGGCCGAGCTGCACGTGGAGTCTGGCTGGGTACCGCCCGATACCAAGGTGGACGAGTTCGAGTTCGCCATCCGCACCGTGCTGGAGCCCATCTTCGAGAAACCGCTCTCCGAGATCTCCTTCGGCCACGTGCTGCTCAATCTGTTCAACACCGCCCGTCGCTTCAACATGCAGGTGCAGCCGCAACTGGTGCTGCTGCAAAAGACCCTGCTCTATGTGGAAGGGCTGGGTCGCCAGCTCTATCCCCAGCTGGATTTGTGGCAGACCGCCAAGCCCTATCTGGAAAACTGGATGCACGAGCAGGTCGGCCCCAAGGCGGTGTGGAATGCCATCAAGGAGAAGGCGCCGTTCTGGGCGGAGAAACTGCCGGAGCTGCCGGAGCTGGTCTACGAGACCCTGCGTCAGGCCCGCCATCAGCAGCACCACTTCGACCAGATGTTTGCCGATTTCCGTCGCCACAGTCGCCGTCAGGGGCAGGCCCGCTACCTCTTAGGGGTTGGAGCCAGCCTGCTGCTCGCGGGTGTATTCTTGCTGACCCAGAAACAACACATTGAGTGGGGACAAATCAGCCTCGCCGGCGCCGGGTTATGCTGGCTGCTGGGTTGGTTGCGAACCCGTTCCCATTAAATAACCTGCGCCATCGGGCGCCTATCCGGAGAGAAAGTCATGGGTGGTATCAGTATTTGGCAGTTGTTGATCATCGCAGTCATCGTCGTGCTGTTGTTCGGCACCAAGAAATTGCGCGGTATCGGCGGCGATCTGGGCGCGGCGGTCAAGGGGTTCAAGAAGGCGCTCTCCGATGAGCCGGCCGACACCAAACCCGAGCAGAAAGATGCCGAGTTCCCGACCAAGCAGTTGAACGAGACGGCCAGCAACGCCGAAGCCGCCAAGCAGAAAGACAAAGATCAGGCCTAAGCCATGTTCGACATCGGTTTTTGGGAACTGGTCGTCATCGGCGTCGTCGCCCTGGTGGTGCTGGGTCCCGAGCGGTTGCCGGTCGCGATCCGCACCGCCAGCCACTGGATAAGGCTGATCCGCAGCACCGCCAACTCGGTCAAGGCCGAGCTGGAACAGGAGCTCAAGTTGCAGGATCTGCACAACGATCTGAAGAAGGCCGAACGGTTGCAGATGAACAACCTGAGCCCCGAGCTGCAGGAGTCCATCGAGCAGTTGAAAGCGGCCGCCCAGTCGGTGAATCGTCCCTATCAGGGGGAGAACGAGATCCGCCCGCCTCGGGAGCCCGCCCAGGCTGAGCCAGCCACTCCGGTGGCGGCCCCGGCGCCCACCCCAGAGGTGCCACCGGTCAACAGCCAGCGAGAGAGCGAGCCTGTGCCCGCCAGCGAGTCCGCAGCCAAAGGGGAGGTGAAGCCATGAGTCAGGCAGAACAACCCCTCATCAGCCATCTGGTGGAGCTGAGAACCCGTCTGCTGCGCGCGATCTCCGCTATCCTGCTGGTGTTCATCGCGCTCATCTACTTCTCCAACAACATCTACGACTTCGTGGCTCAGCCGCTGCTCAGCCAGTTGCCGGCAGGCACCAGCATGATAGCGACGGATGTGGCGACACCCTTCATCACGCCCATCAAGCTGACCCTGGTGGTCTCCTTCTTCGTGGCGATCCCCTATCTGCTCTATCAGGCCTGGGCTTTCATCGCACCCGGTCTGTACCAGCACGAACGGCGGCTGATCCTGCCCCTGGTGGCCTCCAGCGCCGTGCTGTTCTATGCGGGGATGGCGTTCGCCTACTACGTGGTGTTCCCCCTGGTGTTCGGCTTCTTCACCAGTACCGCCCCCGCCGGGGTGACGGTGGCGACCGACATCGCCAGCTACCTGGACTTCGTGCTGACCCTGTTCTTCGCGTTCGGGGTGGCGTTCGAGATCCCGGTGGCCACCATACTGCTCTGCTGGACCGGGGTGACCACCCCTAGGAGCCTGAAGGAGAAGCGCCCCTACGTCATCGTCGGGGTCTTCGTGGTCGGCATGTTGCTGACGCCGCCCGATGTCTTCTCCCAGACCCTGCTCGCGATCCCCATGTGGGGCCTGTGGGAGATAGGTCTGTTCTTCGCCCGCTTCTACGTGAAGAAAGAGGACGAGGAGCAGCAACAAACGGAAGAGGGGAGCTGAGGCTCCCTTCCTCTTTTCATGCATCCGTTCGAGGCGTATGGTAAGGCCCCATTGAGTAGATGGTTTTCAAATGCCTGATATGCACCTCGTTTGTCCGGAACCCCTGACTCCATGATCGACATCGGTTTGAACCTGACCAGCAGCCAGTTCGCCGGCGAACAGGCCGACCTGGTGGAACGCGCGCGCGCCGCCGGGGTGGAAGCCCTGATCCTGACCGGCACCGATCTGGCCGGCAGCCGCGAGAGCGCCGCATTGGCCGCCCGCTGGCCCGGTTACTGCTTCTCCACCGCCGGGGTGCATCCCCACGATGCCAAAAGCGTCGATGAGGCGACCCTGCCCGCCCTGCGCGAACTGGCGGCCCTGCCCCAGGTGGTGGCCATCGGCGAATGCGGTCTCGACTACAACCGGGACTTCTCCCCCCGTCCGGTGCAGGACGCGGTGTTTGACGCCCAGCTGGCGCTCGCCGCCGAGCTCGGGATGCCGGTGTTTCTCCACTGCCGCGATGCCCATGACAAATTCGTCGAGATCCTGCGCCCCTGGTTGCCCCGCCTGCCGGGGGCCGTGCTGCACTGCTTCACCGGTTCCGACGCCGAGCTGGACGAGTGCCTGGCGCTGGGGCTGCATATCGGGGTGACCGGCTGGCTCTGTGACGAGCGCCGTGGCCAGCTGCTGCGCGAGCAGGTGGCCCGCATTCCAGCGGGTCGCCTGATGATAGAAACGGACGCCCCCTACCTGGTGCCGCGGGATCTGAAACCCAGGCCCAAACGCAACGAACCCGCTTTTTTGCCGCACATCGCCCAGGTGGTGGCGGCCTGCCGTGGTGAAGCGCCCGAGGCCTTGCTGGCCCATACCCGGGCCACCTCCGCCGCATTCTTCCAACTTCCGCTTTTGGAGTGATTCATGGCCACAACTCTTCCGGGGGCCTTCCCGGGCCGTCGCCTGCGCCGGGTGCGCAAACATGACTTCAGCCGCCGCCTGGTGCGCGAGAACGTACTGACCGTCGACGATCTCATCTATCCCGTGTTCGTGCTGGAGGGAGAGGGTCAGCGAGAGGCCGTTGCCTCCATGCCGGGGGTGGACAGGCTCTCCATCGATCTGCTGCTCGAAGAGGCCGCCGAACTGGTGGCCCTGGGTGTGCCGGCGGTGGCCCTGTTCCCGGTGACGCCGCTGGAGAGAAAGAGTCTGATGGCGGAAGAGGCCTACAACCCGGATGCCCTGGCCCAGCGGGCGACCCGTGCCCTCAAGGCTCGCTTCCCGGAGCTCGGGGTCATCACCGATGTGGCGCTCGACCCCTTCACCACCCATGGCCAGGACGGCATCATCGATGACGAAGGCTATGTGCAGAACGACATCACCACCGAGATCCTGGTGAAGCAGGCGCTCTCCCATGCCGCCGCCGGGGCCGACATGGTGGCACCGTCCGACATGATGGACGGCCGCATCGGTGCCATCCGCGCGGCGCTGGAGGAGAATGGCTTCGTCAACGTGCAGATCATGGCCTACTCCGCCAAGTACGCCTCCCACTACTACGGCCCGTTCCGCGATGCGGTGGGCTCCGCCGCCAACCTCGGCAAGAGCAACAAGGCCACCTACCAGATGGACCCGGCCAACGGCAACGAAGCCCTGCACGAGGTGGCCCTCGACATAGCCGAAGGGGCGGACAGCGTGATGGTCAAGCCGGGCATGCCCTACCTGGACATCATCCGCCGGGTGAAGGATCAGTTCGGCGTGCCGACTTTCGCCTATCAGGTGAGCGGCGAGTACGCCATGCACATGGCGGCGATCCAGAATGGCTGGCTCAAGGAGAAGGAGTGCGTGATGGAATCCCTGCTCTGCTTCAAGCGGGCCGGGGCCGATGGCATCCTCACCTATTTCGCCAAGCGGGTCGCCCAGTGGTTGAAAGAGGACGCCCGACGCTGAGGCGGGGAGTGTCCATGCCCTCACAATGCCGGCCCTCGGGCCGGCATTGTCGTCTCTGGCAGATGAAGTGCTGGTTTTATGAACAAAATGCCTGAAAAAGTGGGCAACAAGCCCGTCTCTTGGCGGCAAAGGCTTGATAAATGGGGTTTCTGCCTACATCTTAGATGGTCCAAGCAGGCTTCTGGACGGCAGGGGCTGCAGAGCATTTAGAGGTACCGCAGATGACTAACCCTTTGCTGACAATGGACTCGCTGCCTCCCTTCAGCCAGATCCAGCCCGATCAGGTGCAACCTGCCGTGACGCAGGCCATCGCTGATTGCAAACAGAAGATTGAGGACGTGCTGGCCCAGAAGGAGCCTCACACCTGGGACAGCCTGATCGCCCCGCTGGAAGAGGTCAACGACCGCCTCTCACGGATCTGGTCCCCCATCAGCCACCTCAACGCCGTGCAGAACAGCGAGGCGCTGCGGGCGGCTCACGATGCCTGCCTGCCGCTGCTGTCCGAATTCCAGACCTATGTCGGTCAGCATGAAGGGCTCTATCAAGCCTATCTGGCCCTCTCCGAGAGCGATGACTTCCCCCGGCTCGATGATGCCCAGCGCAAGGAGATCCTGAACACCCTGCGCGATTTCCGCCTCTCCGGCATCGGTCTGCCTGCCGAGGCGCAGCAGCGTTACGGCGAGATCCAGGCCCGCCTCTCGGAGCTCGCCTCCCGTTTCAGCAACAACGTGCTGGACGCGACCCAGGGCTGGCACAAGCTGGTGACCGACGAGGCCGAGCTGGCCGGTCTGCCCGCGAGCGCCCAGGCTGCCGCGCGCCAGATGGCCGAACTCAAGGGCAAGGAGGGGTGGTTGTTCACCCTGGACATCCCCTCCTACCTGCCGGTGATGATGTATGCCGACAGCCGCGCCCTGCGTGCCGAGCTGTATGAGGCCTTCACCACCCGCGCCTCCGACCAGGGCCCCAACGCTGGCAAGTGGGACAACTCCGCCATCATGACCGAGTTGCTCACCCTGCGCCGGGAGCTGGCCCGACTGCTGGGCTTTGCCAACTATGCCGAACTCTCCCTCGCGACCAAGATGGCGGACAAGCCGGAGCAGGTGGTGGACTTCCTCACCGACCTGGCTGCCAAGTCCCTGCCCCAAGGCAAGGCGGAGCTGGAGGAGATCCGCGCCTTTGCCGCCGAGCAGCACGGTCAGGACGAACTGGCGGCCTGGGATCTTGCCTATTACGCAGAAAAGCTCAAACAGCACAAGTTTTCGGTCTCTGATGAGCAGTTGCGTCCTTATTTCCCCGCCGGTCGGGTCGTGAAGGGGCTGTTCGAGGTGGTCAAGCGGGTGTTCGGCATGAAGGTACGCGAGCGTCTCGGCATCGACACCTGGCACCCGGATGTGCGCTTCTACGACATCTTTGACGCCGATGACGAGCTGCGCGGCAGCTTCTACCTGGATCTCTATGCCCGCGAGCACAAGCAGGGCGGCGCCTGGATGGATGTCTGCCTGGGTCGCCGCTACCGTCAGGACGGCTCCCTGCAAAAGCCGGTGGCCTACCTGACCTGCAACTTCAACGGCCCGGTGGACGGCAAGCCGGCCCTGTTTACCCACAACGAAGTGGTCACCCTGTTCCACGAGTTCGGCCACGGCATTCACCACATGCTGACCCGCATCGATGTGGCTGGCGTGGCTGGCATCAACGGCGTGGCCTGGGATGCGGTGGAGCTGCCGAGCCAGTTCCTCGAGAACTGGTGCTGGGAATCCGAGGCGCTGGCCTTCATCTCCGGCCATTACGAGACCGGGGAGCCGCTGCCCGCCGATCTGCTGGAGAAGATGCTGACCGCCCGCAACTTCCAGGCGGCGATGCAGATGCTGCGCCAGCTGGAGTTCGCCCTGTTCGACTTCCGTCTGCACCAGACCTTTGACCCGACCAGAGCGGATCAGATCCCTGCGCTGCTGGATGAGGTGCGCAGCCAGGTCGCCGTGATGACGCCTCCGGCGTTCAACCGCTTCCAGCACAGCTTCTCCCACATCTTCGCGGGCGGCTACGCGGCGGGCTACTACAGCTACAAGTGGGCCGAGGTACTCTCTGCCGACGCCTTCTCCCGCTTCGAGGAGGAGGGGATCTTCAACCCGGCCACGGGCCACTCCTTCCTGAAGAACATTCTGGAAAAGGGCGGCTCCAGGGAGCCGATGGAGCTGTTCCGTGCCTTCCGTGGCCGGGAGCCCCAGGTGGATGCGCTGCTGCGTCACAGCGGTATCGCCGCGTGAGGTCCCGCCGCCACAGTGAGCCTCGATTGGATGAGCTGCCGCGCCACTGCGGGAGCTTCAAGCAGGTACACATTTGCGGCATAGTGGGATCGAAACGTGATTTTTGATAGAAAAAGGGACCTTTTGGTCCCTTTTTCCAAGCCTTTTTAATATCTTGCGGAGTGCATGTTTGCACTGTCCCCGCCTCTTCAGTAGAGTCGGGTTCTACCTTCCAGGGAGAGAAAGAACCTTGCCATGAGGCGAGCACTCGAGTCTGTCTATCAAATCATCTCCAGCCTGTCTCATTCGAGTGGTCAGGGATATTTTGATGCCTTTGTGAGTGAAATCGCCAACGCGGTGGGGGCTGACTTCGTCCTGGTGTCCGGCAAGGATCAGGCGGGTCTGTTCTTTACCGTGCATGCCGCCTATCCCGCCTCCCTCGACATCAACTCCTACAGCTTCCCCCTCGCCGACACTCCGGGGGAGATCGCCATGCAACAGGGTGAAGCCTGGTTCAGTGATCGCACCCGCCAGCTGTTCCCCCACGCCGCCGTGCTGGAGCGCTGCGAGGTGAGAGCCTATGCCGGCGTCGCGCTCAAGAACGCCGAGGGAGAGACCATCGGCCTGTGCAGCGTCATGTTCAAGCGGGCCATGCCGAGAATGGAGAAGATAGTGGGCCTGCTGCGTCTGCTGGCCCCGCTCGCCGGTCGTGAACTGGCGCTGATGTATCAGCAGCGCCAGAGCCAGGAGCAGCCGGCGCAACCGGAACATCACCACTTCCTGGACACCATGATGTCCCATGCGCCCGTGGGCATCGGCAAGGTGGATCTGGGCGGCAAGATCCTCTGGGCGAACCCGGCCATCGAGAAGATGCTCGGCTACAGCCAGGAGGAGCTGCAACAGCTCACCGTCGCCGAAATCAACCATCCGGACGACTGGCAGACCAGTATTGCGCTCTACGACACCCTCAAGCGGGGAGAGCGTCCCGCGTTTACCCAGGAGAAGCGTTATCTCCATCGGGATGGGACCGTCCTGTGGGGACGGGTGACGGTGACCCTGATCCGCAACGAGCAGATGCACCCCGACTATCTCATGGTGGTGCTGGAGAACATCGATCCCATCAGGCGCCATGCGGAGCAGCTCAAGCTCTCCCACCGGGTCTATGACAACCTCTCCGAAGCCATTCTGGTGTGCGATGCCGACAGTCGCATCATCTCGGTCAATCCGGCCTTCGAGAAGATCACCGGTTACAGCGAGGAGGAGGCGTGTGGCCAGCGGCCCAGCATGCTGAAGTCCGGACTGCACGATCAGACCTTCTATGCGGACATGTACCACGCCCTGGAGCGGGTGGGGATCTGGCGTGGGGAGGTGTGGAACAAGCGCAAGAACGGCAAGCTCTATCCCCAGCAGCTGATGATCAGCGCCGTGCGGGAAGGGGGCAAGATCAGTCAGTACATCGCCATCTTCAGCGATCTGTCCCAGACCAAGCTGGCAGAGCAGAAGATCGCCGCCCAGGCCAACTACGACAACCTCACCGGCCTGCCCAACCGCTGGCTGTTCGGTCGCTGTCTGGCCCGCTTCTGCGAACGGGGGGAGCGCTTCGCCCTCATGGTGCTCGACCTCAACAACTTCAAGGCGGTCAACAACAGCATGGATCACCATGTGGGCGACGCCCTGCTGCGGGAGGTATCGGACCGGCTGGTGAGCCGGGTGCGCACCGAGGATCTGGTGGCCCGCATCGGCGGCGACGAGTTTGCCTTCCTGGTGCCCGGCATCGTCAACCGCCGTCAGGCCGAGGTGTTTGCCAAGCAGGTGATCGGCGGCTTTGCCCGTCCCTTCATGCTGGCCAACCAGCACCTCTATGTGACCGCCACCCTGGGGATCACCCTCTGTCCCAATGACGGCGGCGACAGCGACGAGCTCTTGCGCAATGCCGAGCAGGCCCTGTTCGTCGCCAAGCGCCAGGGACGTCCCCTCGGCACCTACAACGCCTCCATGCGGGAAGAGGTGAGCCAGCGCCACCAGATGCAGCACGATCTGGCGGAGGCCATCAAGCTGGGCCAGCTGACCATGGCCTACCAGCCCATCTGGGACAACCGCAGCGGCCGGGTCGCCAAGCTGGAGGCCCTGGTGCGCTGGTATCACCCCCACTGGGGTCAGGTCTCACCGGCGGATTTCATCCCGCTGGCGGAAGAGGCGGGGCTCATCCAGGGGCTGGGTGCCCTGGTGCTGTGGCAGTCTTGCAGGGATCTGGCCAGATTGCAGCAGTCCGGCTTCCCGGATCTGCAGATGTCCATCAACCGCTCCACCCTGGAGTTCCAGACCATAGACCCGGAGGCCAACGAGTGGCTCAGGGTGATCCGCCACTTCGAGCTGGATCCGGCGGACATCATCATCGAGATCACCGAGTCCCTGCTGATGGAGACCAGCGATCAGCACAGGGTGCGGATCGATGCTCTGCGCGAGGCGGGCTGCAAGCTGGCCATCGACGACTTCGGCACCGGCTATTCGGCACTGAACTACCTGCGTACCTTCCCGGTGGATCTGGTGAAGATCGATCGCTCCTTCGTGCGCCATATTCCCTTCAACGAGCAGGACCGCCTGCTGCTCGACGGCATCATCAACATCGTGCACAACCTCGGCATGCAGGTGGTGATCGAAGGGGTGGAGACCCGGGAGCAGCTCAATTTCCTCTGCCAGAAGGGGTGCGCCTTCACCCAGGGGTATCTGCTCAGCCGCCCGCTGCCCTTCGACGATCTGACCGAGTACCTGAGTCTCAACCGTCAGGGCATGAACCTGGCGAATCTGACCACGGTGAGCTAACCCCCTGCTTCTGCTATCATGCCGGCTTCTGCGCCGTGATGAGTCCATGTTATGCCCCATATTCAGGTTTTCAGTGAAGTGCCCGCCCGCGATGGCGAGCTCGACGCCCTGCGCCAGCGCCTTGCCGACGTGGCGTTTCCCGCTCCCTTCGCCCTGGTGCTGACCGAATCGCGGTTGGAGCTGCGCAAACTGGACGAACCCAAGCTGGGGGCCGTTTATGTGGACTTCGTGGAAGGGGCGGTGGCCCATAGGCGCAAGTTCGGTGGCGGGCGCGGCCAGTCCATCGCCAAGGCAGTGGGATTGAAGTCGGGAGCCATGCCGACCGTGGTGGATGCCACCGCCGGGCTCGGGCGCGATGCCTTCGTGCTCGCCTCCCTCGGCTGCAAGGTGACCCTGATCGAACGCAGCCCCGTGGTGGCGGCCCTGCTCCAGGACGGTCTGACCCGGGCGGGGCAGGATCCCGAGATAGGCCCCTGGGTGCGCGAGCGGATGCAACTGCTGCAAGGCCCGGCGGTGGAGACCCTGCTGGCGCTGACCGAGCGGCCGGAGGTCATCTACCTGGATCCCATGTTCCCCCACAAGCAGAAGTCGGCGCTGGTGAAAAAAGAGATGCGGGTGTTCCAGTCCCTGGTGGGGGCGGATCTCGACGCGGATGCCCTGCTGCCGGCGGCGCTCAGGATGGCTGACAAGCGGGTGGTGGTGAAGCGGCCCGACTATGCGGGCTGGCTCAACGAGCACAAGCCCAGTATGGCCATCGAGACCAAGAGCAACCGCTTCGACGTCTACGTGATGGCGGCGCTGGCGAGTTGAGTGGCGACTGGCAGGGAGTCTGAGCGTCAAACCAAGAGGGCCAACCTGATCAGGTTGGCCCTCTTGCTATTCATTGGCTGCGGGGTGGGGCGAAGTGGATCCGCTTTTCTTCCCCTTGCCAGACGAGTTCCAGGGTCGCCAGGTCCGCCAGGCTGAGGCGCTCAGCGCGCTCCAGCAGCAGATACTCCACCCCGCCGCTGGCTTCTATGGTGCGGATCCTGTCCGCCCAGGTTCGTCCATCCCGGTCGGTGATCGTGACGGGCAGCTGCCAGCTGGCGGCGATCTCCAGCCAGTCGTACAGGTCACAGCTGATGGGTTGGTAATCGGCCATGGGGTGTGTGCCTCAGGCTTCCAGCAGCCGGGTGGACCAGCCCATCTTCTGCTGGCGCTCCACCTCGAGGCGCAGC
Organism: Aeromonas sp. TW 6; assembly: GCF_013168745.1. Lineage (NCBI taxonomy): Bacteria > Pseudomonadati > Pseudomonadota > Gammaproteobacteria > Aeromonadales > Aeromonadaceae > Aeromonas > Aeromonas sp. TW 6. Next base: position 14,350 of record NZ_JABERS010000051.1, read on the forward strand.
TCGCTGGCGCGCAGGTAGTGTTCGTCCAGCCAACCCTTGGGCAGGGTCAGGGTCAGGGCATCTTCATCGGCTTGCAGCATGAACCTGGGCACAGTGCCCTGGGTCCGGCGCATGCAGAGGATGAGGGAGATGCGCAGGATACGGGCCAGCCGGATCGCCTGGCGACCGGTGACGGCACCCTGTTTCTCCAGTGGCTCCAGCTTGAATTCATCCCGCTGGTTGAACAGCAGGGCCGACAGCAGCTTCTTCTGCGCGGGGGTGAAGCCCGGCATGTCGATGTTGTCGATGATGTAGGCAGCGTGCTGCGGCGCCTTCTTGTACTCGATGCACAGACCGATTTCGTGCAGCAGGGCTGCGTAGCGCAGGATCGGGCGACCGTAGCGCTTGGAGAGGCGCCAGGCCGGCTGCAACTGGGTGAACGCTTCGATGGCGGTGTCGCGGACCCGCTCGGCGTGCTCCTTGTCGAGCTGGTAGCGGCTGATCAGGCTGTCGGCGGTGCGATCCCGGGCATCACAGTCGTGATTGTTGCCGAGCAGGCCGTAGATGAGCCCTTCACGCAGTGCACCGCCCGCCAGGGTCATGCTCTCGATGTCGAGGGTCTCGAAGATGGCGATCAGGATGGCGAGACCGGAGGGGAACACGGTCAGCCGTTCGGCCGCCAGCCCTTCGAGCTGCAACTTATCGAGTCTGCCGCAGGCGATGGCCTGACCCATCAGCTCTTGCAACTTGGGCAGGGTGACCCGCTCGCTCTTGCCCTGGGCCAGCATGATCTCCTGCAGCGCCTGGACGGTGCCGGAGGCGCCGACGCAGGTGCGCCAGCCGAGGACACGGTAGTCCGCAGCCACTTTCTCCAGTACCGCCTTGGCGGCGGCAATGGCCTGGTTGAAGCGCGCCTCGGAGAGCTCGCCATCACCGAAGTGGTTGTTGAGCCAGGTGACGCAGCCCATGTGCAGGCTGTTGAGCAGCTTGGCTTCGCTCTGCTCGCCGATCACCAGCTCGGTGCTGGCGCCGCCGATGTCGATCACCAGCCGATTGCCTTCCCCTGCCGACGTCCAGGAGACTCCTTCATAGATGGTCTTGGCTTCTTCCTCGCCCGAAATGATCTCGATGCTGTGGTTGAGCACCCGTTCCGCTTCGCTGATGAATTCGTCGACGTTGGTGGCCAGGCGCAGGGTGGCGGTGCCCACTACCCGGATATTGTCGGACGGGATGTCCTGCAACTGCTCGGAGAAGAGGCGCAGACAATCCCAGCCCCGCTCCATGGCGGCACGGTTGAGGCGAAAATCGGCATCGAGGCCCGCGGCGAGGCGTACCTTGCGCTTGACCTTGGTGACGGTGCGCAGGGCACCGGCGACCTCGCGCACCACCAGCATGTGAAAGCTGTTGGAGCCGAGGTCGATGGCGGCATAGAGAGGCGAGTTGTGCAACTTGGCCGATCCCTCAGTTCTTGCGGGGGGGACGACGACGGTTGTTGCTGTTGCCACCGCCCTGGCGATCCCGCATGTTGCGGTTCACCGGCTGGCGGTTGCGGAACACCCGTTTTGGTGCGGTGACGTCATCCAGCAGCGCCTCGCGGTCATACTTGCTGACCGGGATGGGGTGGTGGATGTACTCCTCGATGGCCGGCAGGTTGAAGGCATAGTCTTCACAGGCCAGGCTGATGGAGTGACCGCTTTTGCCGGCGCGGCCGGTACGACCGATGCGGTGGACATAGTCTTCGGCATCGTCGGGCAGGTCGTAGTTGAAGACGTGGGTCACGTCGGGGATGTGCAGACCACGGGCGGCCACGTCGGTGGCGACCAGGATATCCAGGGTACCCTTGGTGAACTCTTCCAGGATCTTCATCCGCTTCTTCTGCGGCACGTCGCCGGTCAGCAGACCGACGCGGTGGCCGTCATTCTCCAGCCAGGCGTGAACGTCTTCACAGACGTGCTTGGTGTTGGCGAAGACGATGGCTTTCTCGGGCCACTCCTCTTCCATCAGGGAGAGCAGCAGCAACATCTTGTCTTCGTTGGAGGGGTAGAAGAGCTCCTCCTTGATCCGCACGCCGGTCATCTGTTCCGGTTCGACCTGCACATGTTCCGGGTGGTTCATGTGTTCATAGGCCAGCTCCTGCACCCGCAGGGAGAGGGTGGCGGAGAACAGCATGCTCAGACGCTCGGTGGCGGGGGGCATGCGGCGGAACAGGAAACGGATGTCCTTGATGAAGCCCAGATCGAACATGCGATCCGCTTCGTCCAGTACCACGACCTGGATGTTGCCGAGATCGATGACCTTGGACTTGAAGTAGTCGATGATGCGACCCGTGGTGCCGATAAGGATGTCGACGCCCTGTTCCAGCACGGCCAGCTGTTTGTCGTAGCCTTCGCCACCATAGGCGAGACCGAGCTTGAGCCCGGTGGAGGCTGACATGCTCTCTGCATCGTTATAGATCTGGACGGCCAGCTCCCGGGTCGGGGCCATGATGATGGCGCGGGGCTGGTTGACGAGGCGCGGCCTGGTCAGCGGATGGGTCAGCAAATAGTTGAATGTCGCCGCCAGGAAAGCCAGGGTTTTGCCGGTCCCCGTCTGGGCCTGACCGGCGAGGTCATGACCTTCAACCAGCAGGGGCAGGGACAGTGCCTGGATGGGCGTACAATAGTGAAATCCCTTTGATTCCAGACCAGCCAGAACTTCGGGTTCGAGGCCCATTTGGGCGAATTTTTCGGTCGTTAGATGTGTTTTGCTCATGGCGGTAGGTTATCAGGTTAGGCTTGCAATAATAAACAGGATCATTTCAAATAGGGCAACTATTGCCTTTGTTGAACCATCAATAAAGCCTTAATTACTGACTGGAGTTGGAGATGAGTGACAAGATTGTTCAGCTGAGCGATGCCAGCTTCGAGGCCGATGTAATCAACGCCGACAGCCCTGTTCTGGTCGATTTCTGGGCCGAATGGTGTGGACCGTGCAAGATGATTGCCCCGATCCTGAACGAAGTTGCTCAGGAATATGAAGGTCGCGTGACCGTGGCGAAATTGAACATCGATCATAACGCCGACACTCCGCCCAAGTACGGCATTCGTGGTATCCCGACCCTGCTGCTGTTCAAGAATGGTGAAGTGGCAGCGACCAAGGTCGGCGCCCTGTCCAAGACCCAACTGAAAGAGTTCCTGGACGGCAACCTGTAATAATCAAGAAGGAGCGCATTGCAATAATGCGCTCCTTGTGTTTTATCACCTAGACGCTCACCCTGATTGGTGCTAGTTTATCGCTCGTTTGCTAACCTTTTTGCCTGACTCTTTGCTTAACTACCAGCCTGGCAAGTCAAATCCGATCAGCATCAATCCAGCAGACTGTCTCCTCATTTCAATCCTTGCTTACAGACTTTCACCACTATGAATCTGACTGAACTTAAGAACACTCCTGTGTCCGAGCTGGTCCAGCTTGGCGAATCCATGGGGTTGGAAAATCTGGCTCGGGCGCACAAGAAAGACATTATCTTTGCAATCCTCAAGGCGCACGCCAAGGGCGGCGAGGATATCTTTGGCGACGGTGTGCTGGAAATCCTGACCGACGGTTTCGGTTTCCTGCGCAGTGCAGACGGCTCTTATCTCGCTGGTCCGGATGACATCTATGTCTCCCCGAGCCAGATCCGCCGCTTCAACCTGCGTACCGGCGATACCATTTCCGGCAAGATCCGGCCGCCGAAAGAGGGCGAACGCTATTTCGCCCTGCTCAAGGTCAACGACGTCAACTACGACCGTCCGGAAAACTCCCGCAACAAGATCCTGTTTGAAAACCTCACTCCCCTGCACGCCAACGAGCGTCTGCGCATGGAGCGTGGCAACGGTTCCACCGAAGACATCACCGCCCGTGTGCTGGATCTGGCATCCCCGATCGGCAAGGGCCAGCGCGGTCTCATCGTTGCACCGCCCAAGGCCGGTAAGACCATGCTGCTGCAGAACATCGCCCAGAGCATCGCCTACAACCACCCGGATTGTGAGCTGATCGTGCTGCTGATTGACGAGCGTCCGGAAGAAGTGACCGAGATGCAGCGGATGGTGAAGGGCGAAGTCATCGCCTCCACCTTCGACGAGCCGGCCTCCCGTCACGTCCAGGTCGCCGAAATGGTGATCGAGAAGGCCAAGCGTCTGGTCGAGCACAAGAAGGATGTGGTGATCCTGCTGGACTCCATCACCCGTCTGGCCCGCGCCTACAACACCGTCATCCCGTCTTCCGGCAAGGTGCTGACCGGTGGTGTGGACGCCAACGCCCTGCACCGTCCGAAGCGTTTCTTCGGTGCGGCGCGCAACGTCGAAGAGGGCGGCAGCCTGACCATCATCGCCACCGCGCTGATCGATACCGGCTCCAAGATGGATGAAGTCATCTACGAAGAGTTCAAGGGTACCGGCAACATGGAACTGCACCTCTCGCGCAAGATTGCCGAGAAGCGCGTCTACCCGGCCATCGATATCACCCGCTCCGGCACCCGCAAGGAAGAGCTGCTGACCGCACCGGACGAGCTGCAGAAGATGTGGATCCTGCGCAAGATCATTCACCCCATGGGCGAGATCGACAGCATCGAGTTCCTCATCGACAAGCTGGCTGCGACCAAGACCAACGACGAGTTCTTCGACTCCATGAAGCGTCAACAGAAGTAACAGCCTCTTCCATGACAAAACCGCGGCCCAGGTCGCGGTTTTTGTTTATCTATTTCACGGCTGGCTTAGTAGTATGAAGCCTCGATGTCACAAGGAAAGGGACGTCATGAAGCTGGTGTTGTTCATATGGATGGGTTGGTTGTGGCTGGCGGCCCCGGCGCATGCCGATTCCCCGCCGCAATTGCAGGCTCCCCTGGTGGCGGACGAGGGACTGGAGGGGCATCGGGCGTACCTGGACGGCCGTATGGCGCTCGGGCAGTTTGATGCCATGGACTCGTTGCTCGAGTCCCTGTCGGTGGGGCAGCGGGAGTTCCTGTTGTTCCAGTTGCTGGGTGAGCTCAAGTCATCGGGCGCACCGAGCCCGGCGCTGCTGGCCTGGGTGCGGGCACAAGCGGCCAAGGCGCCACAATGGCTGGTGGAAGGGAAGGTGGACGGTTTCCTGGTGCAGCTACCCGCCTACGACTTCCCCGCCGAGGCCCGGCTGGTGCTGAGCCACTGGCAGCAGCTGGCCTGGCAGGACAACTATCGCCAGTTGCTGGAGCAGGATCGCTTCGACTTCAAGCAGGTCTACTACAGCCGCAATCCCGAGCTGGCACAGCAGCAGCAGGCCCTGCTGGCGGTGCTCGATCGGCAGCCGGTATCCGTGCTGCGTCGGGAGGCGCAGCGGCTTGCCGCCCTCAATCTCTTCCTGCCGGACAACCAGTTGCTGCTGCACTTCATCGAACAGACCGGGGAGACGGCACTCTACCTCAAGCTGTGGCGTCAGCCAGTGGATCACGATAGCCTGACTGCACTGCACACCATTTCCCGCTTTTATTCAGGGCAGGAGGCGAGCGATCTGCTGATCGCCGCCAGCCAGAACAGCCGCCTGATGGTCCCCGCCCTGCACCAGCTCAGCCGCCTCTCCCCCTTGCCGGACGGGGCCCAGCAGTTCCTCCTGGCCGAACTCGGCAAGCACCAGTATGGCGGGCTGGTGGCAGGCCTGTTGTTGCAGATGGACGAGCCCAGGCTCCTGGGTCAATTGGCAAACCGGCTGACGCTTCAGGAGCGGCGACACGCCTCGTCCGTCATGAGGTCCGATACGGGTACACCGGATACGCCGCCAGGGTTATAATGCGGGACCACCTGATCCCGCTGGGGTACTTGCATGAAATACAAGGACTTGCGTGATTTTATCGCGCAGTTGGAACAAAACGGACAGCTCAGGCGCATCAGTCGCGAGATAGACCCCTATCTGGAGATGACCGAGATCAGCGACCGTACCCTGCGTGCGGGGGGCCCGGCTCTGCTGTTTGAGAATCCCAAGGGCTACGCCATGCCGGTGTTGACCAACCTGTTCGGCACGCCGGACCGGGTTGCCATGGGCATGGGCCAACCCAACGTCAGCGCCCTGCGCCAGGTGGGGACCTGGCTCTCCTATCTGAAAGAGCCGGAGCCGCCTCGCGGGCTCAAGGAGCTGATGGAGAAGCTGCCCATCTTCAAGCAGGTGCTCAACATGCCGACCAAGCGGCTCTCTTCGGCCCCCTGTCAGCAGGTGGTGCTGGAAGGGGACGCGGTGGATCTGGATCAGATCCCCATCCAGCACTGCTGGCCCGGGGATGTGGCGCCACTGGTCACCTGGGGTCTGACCATCACCCGCGGTCCCTACAAGAAGCGGCAGAACCTTGGCATCTATCGCCAGCAGAAGATCGGCAAGAACAAGCTGATCATGCGCTGGCTGGATCACCGGGGTGGCGCCATCGATTTTCGCGAGTGGCAGGAGGCCCACCCGGGCGAACGCTTCCCGGTGGCGGTGGCGCTGGGCGCCGATCCGGCGACCATCCTGGGCGCGGTGACGCCGGTGCCGGACAGCCTCTCCGAATACGCCTTTGCCGGTCTGCTGCGGGGCAGCCGTACCGAGGTGGTGAAGGCGCTGAGCTGCGATCTGGAAGTGCCCGCCAGCGCCGAGATCGTGCTGGAAGGCTATCTGGAGCCGGGGGAGATGGCCCCCGAAGGGCCTTACGGCGATCACACCGGCTACTACAACGAAGTGGACGAGTTCCCGGTCTTCACCATCACCCACATGACCATGCGCCGGGATGCCATCTACCACAGCACCTACACCGGCCGTCCGCCCGATGAGCCGGCGGTGCTCGGGGTGGCGCTCAACGAGGTGTTCGTGCCGCTGTTGCAGAAGCAGTTTCCCGAGATAGTGGATTTCTACCTGCCGCCGGAGGGGTGCTCCTACCGGATGGCGGTGGTGACCATCAAGAAGCGTTACCCTGGCCACGCCAAGCGGGTGATGCTGGGAGTCTGGTCCTTCCTGCGCCAGTTCATGTACACCAAGTTCGTGATCGTCTGCGATGACGACATCAACGCCCGCGACTGGAAGGACGTGATCTGGGCCATCACCACCCGGATGGACCCGGCTCGGGACACCACCCTGATCGAGCACACCCCCATCGACTACCTGGACTTCGCCTCGCCGGTCTCCGGGCTCGGCTCCAAGATGGGGCTGGATGCCACCAACAAGTGGCCGGGGGAGAGCAACCGGGAGTGGGGTCAGCCCATCGTCCAGGACGAGGCGGTAAAGCAGAAGATCGATGCCATCTGGGACGAGCTGAAGATCCTCGACTGAGGGATCTCCGATGCGGCGCGGCCATTGTGACGCAAAAGTGCGGTATTGCCGTGCCGAATTGGGTATGCTCGACGGACCTGACCACCAACTGGTCGCCATAAAAACAGTGAAACCATGAGCGAAGCGGGCCGGGCAGGCCCCTCACAAGGACAAGAATGCAACGTATCAAGTGCCGCGTAGAGGAACTGCGCGAATATGTCGACACCATCTGGCACGTGGCGCTGGCGCCGCAGCAGGAGGTGAGCTTCAAGCCGGGCCAGTATCTGCTGGTGGTGATGAGCGATTCGGACAAGCGCCCCTTCTCCATCGCCAACTCGCCGACCCGCTCCGGCGTGCTGGAGCTGCAGATCGGTGCCACTCCCGAGAATGCCTATGCCGGTCAGGTGCTGGCCCGCATGCGCGAGCAGGGAGAGATCGAGGTCGAGCTGGCCGCCGGCAAGGCGTTCCTGCGCGACGAATCCCCCCGACCGCTGATCCTGATGGCGGGCGGCACCGGCTTCTCCTATGCCCGCGCCATCTTGGAATACCTGATCGGCAGCGGCAGCAAGCGTCCGGTGTTCCTCTACTGGGGGGTACGCCAGGCGCACTGGCTCTACGAGCTGGAGCAGATGCAGCAGTGGGAGCGCGACTATGCGCCGCTGACCTTCATTCCCGTGGTGCAGGAGCCCGAGAGCGACTGGACCGGCAGGACCGGGCTGGTGCACAAGGCCATCATGGATGACTTCGTCAGCTTGCATGACTACGACATCTATGTGGCGGGTCGCTTCGAGATGGCCGGTGCCGCGCGGGAAGAGTTCAAGGTGCTGGGCGCCGAGCCCGAGCGCATCTTCGGCGATGCCTACGAGTTTATCTGACCACGGCCAACCGCAGAGCGTCGATCTGCCCCCTTATCGTCTTGCGAGAGAAGGGGGGATGAGAAACTCGTTGTCCCCATAAAAACGACAAACCCCAGCCTGGCTGGGGTTTGTGCTATCTACGGCGAGTCACGCCGGATCATTCGCCCTTGGCAGCGAGCTGCTGCTCGAGCTGGGCCAGCTTGGCCTCGAGGGCGGTCAGCTTCTCCCGGGTGCGCAGCAGCACCTTGGTCTGCACGTCGAACTCCTCGCGGCTCACCAGATCCAGCTTGTTGAGCTGAGCCTGCAAGACCTGACGGGTCTTTTTCTCCACCTCTTCACCCATGCTGCGAATGCCGGGGGGCAGGGCGTTGTGTATCTGTTTGGCGATCTCTTCCAGTTTTTTCGGGTCGATCATGGGGGTCTCCTTAAGCAATGGCGCCATTCTACCGACAAATCGTCCCCTTTGCCGAGATCGGGGCGGCTTTTTGCGCCATGGATCCCATCGGGCTCTGGTCAGGTCTGGTTGATGTACCCTGGCTGCTACCCTGTGACACCGGGAATCAATTCCAATTCCTTGATGGTGTACACAAAAAAATCAGATCAGATGACTGACCAGAGGCTTATTAATTGTTGCGTTGCTGTTAATATGATTCGGTCGGGTTTGAACCCTACCCCGTCAGGCTCATCATGGATAACAACATAAAAGAGATAAGGATATGAAGAAAAAGCTAATTTACGCGGCCGTCGTCAGTGCGCTGCTGAGCGGTTGTGGTGGCAGTGACGACAACACAGGCGATACCTCAAGCTATCTCGATTATCTGCTGAGCGGCTCCAATGCAGTCCGACCCAGCGCCCTGGCAGCCCGTGCGACCGACGGTACCCTGAAATTCTCCACGGAAACGGCGGATCTCTCCAACCCGGTGTCCGCCCTCTCCACCCTGGATGGCTGGTCGACTACCCAGGCGATCCAGATAGTGCCGGTGACGGCCTCCGGCATCCAGGTCAAGGCGCCGGCCGCTGCTGAATTCGCAGCCTCCGTGGCCCCCCTCTACCTGATGGAGCTGGAGTTTGACAGTGCGGCCCTGCGTCCGAGCGGCGTGAAAAAGGTGCTGACCTACGGGGTGGACTTCGTGGTGGCCGAGACGACCGGGAAGCTGAATCTGGTGCCGCTCAAGCCGCTCAACCCCTCTTCCTACTACATGATAGTGGCGACCGATACCCTCAAAGACAGCACGGGTGCCCCCCTGCGACCGGGTAGCGACTACAGCAACTACAAGACCAGCACCGGTAGCAACGCCCAGGAGCAGACCATCAGCGGCCTGATTGCGCTGCAGGAAGGGCTGTTCAAGGCTGCCACCGGCATCACTAGCGACCACGTGATCTTCTCCGACTGGTTCGGTACCCAGTCCGGCGCCGACGTGCTGGTGGCGGTGAAAGGGGCGGCCGCATCCGTGCTCAAGAGCCCGACCCTGGACGCTGCCGCCCTGTGGAAGCAGGACGCCTTGGGCAATACCAGCCTGCCTGGCACCTATACCCTGTCGGTGAGCGGCGGCAGCCCCTTCCTGACCCAGCTGGACGCCGAGAACTTCCTGCCCCAGGAGCAGAAGGATGCGATTGCCGCCGCTTTTGGTGACGGCACTCCACTCCACAATCTGGCCTTGGGTACCACCGTCTACAGCGGCACCGTCAAGCTGCCCTACTTCCTCTCCTCCCCGGCTACCGCCGGCTCCTGGGACAAGGCGAAGACCCAGTCCTGGCACGGTGCCATCCCCAGCCTCTACTCCATCGCGAACGCCCTGAAGGCCCAGGATGCCGAAGTGATCGGCGGCCTGGTGGGGGCGGGTGTGGATCCGGCCCTGCTGGGCGAACTCATCGCCGATCCGAGCCGTCAGGCCGAGCTGCTGGCACAGGCGAGCAAGTTGATCGGGGTGACCCTCACCTCCGGCGGCAAGGCGCTGGATCCCGAGATGAATATCGGGCGCTTCAACCCGCTGCCGGCATTGGAAGAGGTGCAGTCCGTCCCGATGCGGATCTTTGCCGCCGCACCGCTGGCGAACATCACCGACGTGATCATCTATCAGCACGGCGTCACCTCGGTGAAGGAGAACGCCTACGCCCTGGCCCTTGGCCAGATTGGTGCCGGTGCCCAGGCGAGCAAGAACGTGGCCGTGGTGGTGATCGATCATCCGTTGCACGGTGAACGCGGCTTCGCCCTGACCGGCAGCATGGACTCGGTGACCACCTCCGACAACCCGACCCCCTACCTGAACCTGAGCTACCTGACCGTGGCCCGCGACAACCTGAAACAGAGCGTGGCGGATCTGCTGGGCCTGCGTCTGGCGGTGGGGCTGGCCAATGCCAAGGGGGCTATCGGCACCGCTGGCAGCCTCAAGGTACACTTCCTGGGTCACTCTCTGGGTGCCATCGCGGGGGCCAACCTGCTGGCGGTGGCCAACCAGTCTGTTGGCAACCCGACGGCAGACGCCCTGTTCAAGTTCGACACTGGCGGCCTGGCCATGCCGGGTGGCGGCATAGCGCCGCTGTTGCTGAACTCGCCGACCTTCGGCCCGACCATCCAGATGAGCGTGCTGACCGCTGGCAGTGCGGCCCTGAAGGCAGCCTTCACCGCCTACGCCCCGAACTGCAAGACGGCGGTGCCGACCTGCTTCGTCAACGAGTTCCTGCCGAGCCAGGATGCGGCCACCCAGGCCACGGCGGCCAGCACCCTGCAGAGCTACAGCTTCGCGGCGCAGTCGGTGCTGGATTCGGCAGACCCCATCAACTTGGGGAGCGGCATCGCGGCGGACTTCCCGCTGTTTGCCACCGAAATCGTCGGCGACGGCGCCCTGAGCCTGTCGGATCGAGTGATCCCGAACAGCATCGCCACCGCCCCGCTGGGTGGCACCGAGCCGCTGTTCAAGGTCCTGGCCCTGCAACCGCTGACCGCCACCGGCGCCGCCAACCACAGAGCGGCCCGCTTTGTGGCCGGGGGTCACAGCTCGCTGCTGGCACCGGACGAGAACTTCGATCCGACCGGCGCCGTCACCACCGAGATGCAGACCCAGTTCGGCAGCTTCTTCGCAAGCGGCGGTACCGCGGTCAAGGTGACCGACGCCAGCCTGCTCAAGCAGTAAGCTGGCCGACCAATAAAAACGCCGCCCCTTGGGGCGTAATGCCAGTCAGTTAAGCCTGACTGGCATTGTTTTTACTAGGTTTTCTCGTCGCATACTTCTGTGGTTTGGCTTTGATGCACCTTGGGTAACTTCGTTCTCGGCGGGCGGGTAACTTGAACTGCT
>NZ_JABERS010000052.1:0-25231 GCF_013168745.1 Aeromonas sp. TW 6
GGGGCTGCATAGGCGTCATGTTCATAGAAAAACGCCCCAGGCCATCGAGACCCAGGGCGGTGAAGATATCAAAGACCCGTTTTCCGGTAAATCGCAATGCGGCTCCGCTTAAGTGAACAGCATTGCGCACATGGCGGCCCTGTTTCTTTACGAACTCGCCCAACAGGCCTCGCTCATCCCAGCCGTTTGTAGATCCGGGCATCCTCATCGGATTTGTGAAACCAGTAAAAGTCGGGTAAGCCCACAAACACCCGCCGCCAGTGGTACACCTCGGCTGACAGGCGATCGGCCATCTTCACGATGGTTTCAGGCATGTACTGGATTTGCTGCTTGCCCACCGAGGCCGACAGGCAGGCGGTCAGCGCTTCAAACACCCGCGGCTCTCGCGCCATCAATGGCTCGAGGTAAGGCTCCAGCTTCATAAAGTTGAGCGCCTCATGGGAGGAGCAGATCCCCTCCCCGCTGCTGTTGTTGTAGTAAAGGTAGAGCTTGCCGACATCGTGCAACAGCCCGCCCAAAAAGGCCACGTCGGCGGTGCGGCTGTCGAGCTGGTATTGCTGGCAGAGCATCCTGGCCGTCAGCGCCACTTCAACACTGTGTTCCAGCAAGCCGCCCTCGTAGTCATGGTGGTGGTGATGACTCGCTTTGCCGCGATAGAAGGCGGCAATAAAGGGTTTATCAAACAGCAGCCCCTGGACAAATTGACGAACCCCGCCACTGGGCAGGCCAGCATAAAATTGCCATAGCTGCTCTATCATCTGGCCATGAGCGGCTGACCGTGCCTGCTCGAGGTGAAACAGCCACAGCTGGCGGGCGGCCTCGCCGGTCATCCCCGCAATCCCCTGCGTAGGCAGGCCGACCGGAGCAGACGGCTGGGCGGCAAGCCGCCAGCGCACCAGCTGGCCACTGGGCTCGATATGAGCCATCTCACTGTGCGACACCACCACCAACTGGGTGTCACCGGGCGTCCACAGTTGCCACTGCTCCAAATGCCCCTCAAGGCAATGCAAGCGCGTTGCCCACAGCAATGGACCAGGTTCCTGCCGATTAATGACGTGGGCCATGGTGGATCTCCTCGTTAAGGATGGTAGTGCTCTCATCGCGCTGACCCGATGCGGTCGGCTCATAGCGACTGAGCATCTGCTCAAAGGCATGCCCATCGCGCCCCGACAGATCCGGCACATAGCGGGAATAGACCCGAAACAGCATTTGCGTGCTGTTGTGGCCCAACTGCCGGGCAATCCACTCCGGGCTCTCCCCGGATGCCAGCCAGAGGGTCGCGGCCGTGTGCCGAGTCTGATAAGGCTTGCGCTTCTCCAGATCGAGCAAAGCTAATAACGGATACCAGATCCGGTTCGCCACATTGCGATCCTCCAGCGGACGGCCATTGCGGTTACAAAACACAAAGTGATCCGGAGTGACATCAATCCCTTGCCGGCTGCGCTGAAGCAGCAGTGCCTCATACACCCGCTCGCTCATTTGCACCGTCCGGTAGGAGCCATCGGTCTTGGTCGGGATCAATTCATCGCGCACCCAGGCTTGATAAATCTGCAACTGCCGGCGCTCAAAATCGACATGGCGCCAGGTCAACCCGTGGATCTCGCTAGAACGCAAGCCGGTGAAAAAACGGGTGATGTAGTAAGGGCGATAATCCGCCCGCACCGTGGCCACGATGTCACCTATCTCGTCGAGACTGAACGGCATGATGGTAGTACGGGGGATTTTGAGCGCCCGAATATTGCGCCAAGGAGAGATAAAGCCGTAGCGGTCGGCCGCATCAGTCAGCATCATCCGCAGCGGCGTCATGATGTGATTCACCCGCGAGGCGGAGATCGGCTTGCCACTGCGCCCGGGCAACTGGGTCACCTGCGCCCGGAATGCCAAAATAGCGCCCTTGTCGATCAGGCTCAGCGGCTGGTTGCCAAACTGCGGCAACAGGTGACCATCGAGAATGTCGCGTACCGTCTCCCGCTGGGAGGTGCGCCATTCTGCCGCCTTTTCGGCATACCACTGCTCGGCGAAATCGCGCAGCAAGGGGCACCCCGCCAACAATACCGCTTCCCGCTTGGCCTGGTTGGCGAAATAGTCAAAGCGAGGGCTATTGGGAAACGCCTTGCAGAAATCAAACTGCCCCAGCGTGATCTGAGCCTCCATCCGCTCACAATACTGCTTGAGCTTGCGACGATTTTGCTCACTATCCGGCAGGCCGGTCCTTTCCCGACAACGTTTGCCCTTGAAGGTAAAATCGAGATACAGCCGTTGGTTGAGACTGAAAATAGACGCCATCTTGCCACCCCCTAGCCTTGGAAAGATTCGAACGTGGCGCTGTGCTTGAGCATCTCCTCTTCGATCGGCTCCCAAAGGAACAACAGCTTGCGTCCCCCAAACGGGCGAATGTAATGCAGCCCTTCGAGCAGCACGGAATCCTTGAGCTGGTTGCGGATGGTACGCGGATCAAACTTGATCCGTGCAGAGAGCTCTTCTGTTGTCAGATAGGTGTATGCCATAATCATATCCTCGCTTTATTCTCTTCAAAGACTCCATATGCACTACAGGAGAGACTTTAGCACCTTTAAACACCCTTGCAAGACATTTTGCTACGCTGTGGGTATTTTTTTTATGGAGGAGTAATGATTAAGTGCCACTTGTCGAGAATTTTAGGTGAGCGAAAGTTGAAAGTTGCTGAAGTAGCTAGAGAAACAGGTATAAACCGGAACACCATTCACCGTCTCTACAATGAAACTGCGACACGGATAGAACTGGATGTGATAGAACAGTTATGTCGCCACTTAGATATCAATGTTGGGGATTTGTTCGAGATTCAAGGATCTACCAGTCAGTGAAGGCTGTTATTGCTATCAATTCATACTGGCCGATGTAAACCAGCCCATTGCTGAGTAGTTGCTGCATTTCACACAAAATCAGCGGAACTGAGAGTCTTGGGCTTTGGGCTCCCTCTTCAATCCGTCCGATCTGACAGATAGAAAGCACCGGCCAGCAGACCATAGACCAACCGTACGCGCTCATCCCGGCCCAGCAATACCCCGAGCAATACTTCGCCACTGGCCAGGTCATCCCCATGCCAGAAGCACCAAAGTGCAGCCTCTACCACATCCAGCCAGCTGGCGTGGCCCAGCTGGTTGCGTGATTTGCGCCGCCAGCTGCCACGCACCACGGCATCACTATTCGGGGATCTGACCGCCAGCGCCCGCAACTCCATCACACTTACCGTGAGTCCATCCTGCTTGGCCGGACGGCTGCCACGCCCTCCCCGCAGCAATTTGTCGAGCAGTAGCGCCAACAGGCGAAACGCATCCTGATCTTCAAAGCGGGCGTCCCTCCCCAGCAAGTCGGCAGCACCGGCCATCAGTTGCTCACGCCCCTGGTCGATGGGCAGTAACGTGCGATCCAACCGGTGTTGCTCGATATGGATGGCCAATGCCGCCATCATCGCCAGCGGTGACATCTTACCCTGTTGGTGACATGCGCCGTTGGCTAGTAAAGCGGTCAGCGTCGTCACTCGCTCGGCTGACAACAAGCAACATATCCCCCTGATCAGGGGCATGCTTGCCTGATCTGATAACCGCGTTGGGTTCATGGTGCCTCAGTGCCGATCGCGTTTGAAGTGAGCGGTTTTATGCCCGACGGTGACAATCTCGCCGCCTTGTAGGACCAGATAGTGACGACGTAGTCGCTGACAGCATTGTGCGGGCAATCCGCACTCGGCTTGCAGCATAGCCACGCCTTTGCGATCGAGATAAACCACTTCGCGGCCCTGGTGATACGCAGAGCGCCCGCTGCTCAGCAGCAGCTCCACCCACTCGGGATCAATACCACGCTGCTGCATCCGGCACGCGGCGTGATGGCTGTATGCACTGTCCAGCTTTCCGTTCATGACATACTCCTGTAACGTTCATCTCGATGGATTGATTATATGTAGCCTGTATACTCATGCCGATACTGGTTACATACACATGTCGCATTTTGGAACAGATATGGCACCCAAAGAGCTCACCTGGGATCAAACCCTGCGTTTTCGTCTGCTGGAAATCGTATTGCAATGGGAAGGACGGCTGACCACCAATCATTTGATGACCGCCTTCAATATCGGTCGCCAGCAAGCGTCACGGGATATCAATCACTACCTGACTCACTATGCACCGGACGGGCTGGTCTATGACAAAAGTCTGAAGGGATACAAACCCACCGACCACTTTGTGCCGCGCTTTAGTGAAGGCAACGTCGATGAGTACCTGATGCTGTTGCACCGTGAGAAGCAGCACCAGCGCCAACATGAAGCGGGCCTGTTAACCCTGCCGCTGATGGACCTGCGCTACGGCCATATCGAGATCATGGATGTGCCCAACCGCCATATCGACCCGAAAATCGTGCGTGGTCTGGTGCAGGCGGCGCGCGGCCAACTGCGGGTCGATGTCGATTACGTGTCGCTCAGCTCAGAGGCGCAGAGCGGCCGCAATATCGTGCCCCATACCCTGGTCTATGACGGGATCCGCTGGCACGTGCGCGCCTACTGCGAGAAGAAAGGGGAATATCTGGACTTCGTGATGAGTCGTTTTCGCGGCGAACCAGATCTGCTGGATGCCTCCCCCCACGGCCGGGATCAGGATCGGGAGTGGAACACCCGGGTCACCGCCATCGTTATCCCCAATCCAGCCCTCAGCGAAAGACAGCAAGCCATCATTGCCAGCGACTACGCCATGGCAGATGGCAAGCTGTTGATCAGCCAGCGCATCCCTTTGATGCACTATGCACTGGAACGGATGCAGGTGAGCTATAACGGCGAACACCAACAACATCCTCTGCTCTACCCGCTGGTGCTGGCAAATCGAGAGGAGCTGATCGAGCAAGGCTGTACCTTCAAGCTCAAGAGTGCAGATTTGCTTGTGCTGCCACGTTAATACACTCCCCACCCTAACGGACGGGGATCCCTACTGCCAGACAGTTATGCCCCGCCGTGAGAATGAGCGTCGACGATGATCAGGCGTCCAAGAATCCGTGATGAGTGCGTTTCAGGTCGTCAGATGCGCAGCGCGCAGTGGTCAGGCAGCTGGCAAAATGGCGAAGCAAATAGATTTTATTCTATTTCAGCATGTTGCACGTTCAATCTGTAAGCTCACGCGCGGTTTGACGTGCAAAGTCGGCTTTCTTCTTGTTACCTAGCGATACCAGCTCTTGGATGCTCATTACTTTCAGCGCCACGACATAGGCGACTGTCCGTAGCAATGGAGTGCTGTAGCGCGCCATTGGTTTTACCGTGTCAGCATTTTGCTGCCGCTCAGTAGAACGCTGACAGATACCCGCCTCGTCAGGATGAATTATTCGCAGTAGTGCCCGGTTAGCCCCACTTTTTTCAATGAATTCACTCTTCACTCGATAGCGTGAGATGACCTCCCGCCATGGGGCTTTTTCACTCCGTTTGGCGCCACATCGTACCTCGATCGCAATCCGTGTCGCTGGCAGCAGTAATACCGTCACACTCAGGAAGGCTTGCAACATCTGTGGATCCGTGAAGGGGATCCCAGTGTTGCGAGTATTGCTTCGGACTAGCAGATAGCCAATCCATTCGATGAAAGCCGCTCGTTGCTCGCGATAGACCTGGCGAGCCAGTTTAACCACTTTACGGAGTTCGATTTGCTCCTTATGACTGCGCAAGGCTCCAGGAAGCAAATTCAGATGATGTGACGTTGAGTAGAGCAATCGCTGTGCTCCCCGCTGAGTCTTAAATGCTTTAAGTAAATGAATTTTTTCAACTAACTCATCGACCATAGCGGGTGTGAGTTGATAACGATTGAGTTGATCGGTGATATCTTCATGTCGTGCGAACCGTGCGATCAGCTCCAGAGCGGCATCAAAATCCAGCTTGTGTTTAACCAAGGGAGGGTAAGGTGCACACTCCATCAGGACCCAGGAGACCTGTTGAAGATAAGGCGAAAGCGACTGGAGCAGGGCCTCCCGGCAGCGCTGCCATGTCAAGGGCCCCTCCAACCAGTCGTTCTGTGTGAGCTTTGCACGAGACAGCCCGGTGAAGTGGTGTCGCAGTGACAAAGACCAGTCGTACTTGGCCTGCAACAGACACGCTGCATTGACCCAGTGGGTAAAATGCAAATATGAGTGCAACGTCGTCTCCGGGCTCTGATGGCCAGCAAACTGGGCCAGCGCCCAATAATCCCCCTGAGTGGATGAGTGTGTGATGGTCTGGTAGATAGAGGTACACTGTGCGGCCGACCAAGGCAGGAAATGTGCCCACCCTGGCAAACTGTGCAGTGCCAGAGCTTCGTGATGTAGCAGCAGTTGCAGGCGGCTCAATGCCGTATGCCGCAGATGATGGAATGTATAGTATTTCCCACCAACCTGCCGAAGGATACTGGTTAACGGCCCCCTGATCTCTTCATCCGACATCGGTATCAACCAACCGCTCTGTGAGGGAAACGCCAGCGCGTTCGCGTTTTTCGCCTTTCGCGGCCATAACCCAGACAAGTACGCATCCAATCGAGTACGCTCTTCCGGGGTCAGCAAGACCCCCAGGGGGATCTTGCGGGTGGCACTGTCACTCTTGCCATCATCAAGCCGGGTATCGCGGATATATAGCCAGCACTCTGGACTGCGTTCGATATCTTTTAACCTGAGCTTTTGGATCTCGCTCAAGCGCAGTCCAGCACGATAAGCCACGATGTATAACGCGCTCAGACACTCTCGGTAACTCGATGAGGTGTGCGTCATCCGCTCCATTCCACGCAGCAACTGTCGAAAGAGAGGTTCACTGAGATAGGTGGCACGCACATGGGGCCTCTGGCGCTCGCGCGGGACCAGCTCCTCCGGCAATGGGGCCAAGTGGTAACTCGCCACCGCATAGCTGTGCAGGCTGGTCAAGCGTGCAGCCATGTAGCTGACAGCATTCTTTTGGCTAACGGGCGCCTCGGAAGAGGAACTTTCCGGCTCTGCGGAGGAGGATCTTTCCAGGTCCGTCCGTTCAACCGCACCAGAGAGCGCCGGGTCGACGACCAGATTTGAAGTCCCCCCATACTCTTCCAGCAATGCTCGATAACAGCTCAGAAAACGATCGCCATCCCATAAGCCGAGATCATGATCAAAGCACCGAACAAGCCATTGCTGACCACCGCGACTAAGGTAACTGCGCAGCGTCGAAGGCTTGTTTTTGTTCTTTGCGATGCATTGATGTAGCCACCCAACCAGGATCTGCTCTGACTTGCTGAGGGTCTGCTCATTGCGCAACCGGTTCAGTCCTGCGAGGCAGCTTGCCTTCGTCTGCTTGCGAGTCGCGCTCTCCTTTTCCGCCAACACCGTTCGCAACCGAGCCAGTAAGGATGAATAAGGGTGGTCTTCGCCATGGTAGCGCCAACGCTTGGAACTGCCTGCCGTCAGGTTATCGACTAATCCGGTACTCGCCTCCTGCGCCAAACACACCACTTGGTGACCATCCGCAACCGTCGGATGATGCAGTGAAAGCCAGTTTTCATGAGGCAGCGGTACACTGTGTAACGCCCCAGATGCCACATGAGTCAGGATCTGTGGCCAGCGGACCCCGGCTTGCCCACCGGTTACCAGACTCGCCCCTTGGCAAAACTCTTTGATCCCGCGCAGGGGTGCAGTCAGATGTCTCTGGGCCCATAAGCTGAATGTGTCGAGCTCAACGGCAAGCTCAAACGTTTTGCCGCGCCGACGATACCAGCGCTGTACCAACCCCAGAGTCGGCAGGCTTAGGAAAATCTGGAGCTCGGTAACCACCTTCCCTGCTCTATCGTGCGCATTGGTGGCCAACGCCTTGCTCTCTAACGTCAAAGGCAACCAAACAACTGAGCCATTCGTGCATAATCTTCGCCGCTCAGCGATGGCCAGCATCAGTGCGTGCAAAATCGCCGTCTGGTGTACACCGCAGTAAAACACCGCGCTATGAAGAATGTCGGCCAGTAAATCTTCAGCTTCGATCAGGCTAGTGTCGCGGGCCTCGATCTGTCTATGCCAGTTCAGCAGCGCTTGACTACAGCGCTGCGCTTTGTCAAACCACTTTTCAGTGTAAGGTAGCGGGCGCCGAAGCACCGTCAGGGGGATTGTCGGCAACGGCAACTGCCAATACCCGCTGGTATTGCCCTGCTGCAGGCAAAGCAGGATGGCTCGCAGCCCAGCCTTGAATTCAGACTGTCGCCTATACTTGCCCGTCAACGTGCTCATCGCCAATGGCCACAGATACTCAAACCCTCGGACATCGGCTGGCTCCTTGAATAGGCCGGGCAAATGTTGCAACAGCGCATCCAGTGCTCGACGCTCTATTTGCACCTGAGCACGTTTGAGACGATCCCGACGCATAGCCCGACCAGACCGAAGAACGTTCGCTGCACGCTCATCTTCCTTTCGAAGCTGTTCACGCCAATCGATCAGTGGATTGTCCATTCGCCCATCACCTTCAACCCGAGGGTTTGATGCCATTTGTCCAGCACGTCCGTCAGGGTAAATAGATCGCTCAACGCCGCACTACTGTACTGGTTTGTGAACTCTGTCCCCATCTCCTCATGACCAAGCAGCGCATCGATAAACTCGGTGGCCACGCCTTGCTCCAGCAGGTGGCTGCGCACCGAATGGCGATGCCAGTTTGGCGCCAGGGGCAACAGATTTTCGAACTGCCTCATCATCGAATTTGGGGTGACGATTTCTGTGCCTTCCAGGCTGCCATCTTTGGCCTCGACCGCCCAGAACAGGAGCGCTCCAGCTCCACTCAATGCTTGCTCCGCCGCCGACACTAACGGCGCCAGCAGCGGCTCACGCTGACATGCCAAATATGTCAAATAGCGCTCCCAGGCTTGCAGTTGCTGCACTGCCAACGCTGACAATGGCACCAACCTGGCCGAGCTCACAGATCGTCCCTCTTTGTCTGTCAGCCGGATAAAGCGACTGATGAGGCAGTAATCGCCACGCCTGCCGTACATCTCCGTCACGGGCCTGGCGGCAGTAGAAAGATGGAGGATCAACAAACTGTGGCGCACGAGGAGGTTATGATATTGCGTCAGCGTTGGACGCTGCTGCCGTGACCCACTGAGTCGTGCACAGAGGTACTGCTGATAATTTCCTAGGAGTCGAGCAAGCTCGCCAACGCTAGGATAGAGGCGTGATCCGACAGCTCCTTGTTCTAATTCCGGTGCCAGCACCACCGCGGTCATCCCCATGGAGGCCAAATAACGGCGCCAGATCTGCAACACGTCTTTACGTGGCACATGACTGTAGGCCATAGGGGAACATTGCTGAGCCGCCTTGCCACGCAGGATACCGGCAATGGCGCTATCAATCCCCTCTCTTTGCAACCAAGCACGCTGGTAGTTTTGCAGCTGTCGCATGGTCAAGGCCGTGCCAGCTCGCTCATTTGCTCGCGCTAAACAATCCACCTGCGCGCTACTACTCAATGTCCTCCAACCGTGTCCAACCAATAAATGAGTGGCCCATTTTGGCAAAGGTAGCTGCAAGAATAAGTCGCTCTTTGGCAAAAAAGAGTGCAATTTCCTATGCACTCGGCTGTGGGCAACCTCTACATAGCGTTGTAGATACGCCCCATGAGGAAGCAGCCAAATACCACTGGCATTCTTTGAGGGTCCGTCGTCATCGGCAAATCGAGAGCCAGGAGCAGGCAATTTAATCTCAGTACTCGGCCAGACCGGCAGCTTGTGCAAGTCCTCGCTACTCGTGCCCATCACCAGTTGCAGCAGGATCGACAGCGCCGGCAACGCCGTTTCATCGACCGCCTGAGGCATCAAGGCATCGACGAGGCGTGTGATCTGTGACGCTGTGGCAATCCAAAGGTTGGCCGGCAACTGCAGATGACGCATCGACATGGAGAGCGCTACCGAGGCGCTTTGCAAAACCCTCGCCTGAATATCCATCAACCCCTGTGGCTGAGAGGACACCAGCAGCGTCTGCTGCTCAGGGAGGGTTCCTCGCTCCTCTTCACCCTCCCACTCGGTCAGTTTGACTTTGCCGCGCTGCAGCAGAACCTCCCGTAGCAACAGGATTTGGGTCTGCTCGTCGAGCTGCTCTTGATAACGCGCCTCCAGTTGGAACCGCTGGCGTTCGCCGGTTGACCGGGTACCCGTTTTGATCTCTTTGGCTCGCGCCTTATAGAGTCGGCTCAGTAGGGCCTCCAAGGCCCCTGTATTGACGCTCACCTGCTTGTTATTGGCATATTGCTCTCTCTGGATCTTGATGGCTTGCAATAGCGTCAGTATCGGCTGCGTAAAATCGACCTCAGACAGGGCCTTAATCATCACCTCACGTTGATTGTTCGCCATCAGCCTGACGTTGCGCAGCGCCTCTTCGACCGTTTGGTCCCGCTCGGCAATACCCTGAGAAAAATTGATATGTGATAACGCCAAGACGGCCAGGATCGTCACGGACTTGAGCTGAGCAAATAGCTCACCGTTGAGGCTATGGCCACTACGCAATTCCGCCAAGATGGCGTCAACGAGATAGAATTGGCTGAGTCTCCGATCTTTACTCAACCGCTCACGCATTTGCATGGCCGAGAGTGGCGATGGGGGCAGCATCTCTTTGGATGAGACAGAATCGATCCACTGCAGCTCGGCGGCCAACAACGCGGTCAGTGTTGGATCCAATCCCAGGATCCCCTGACCGCAGGCTTGCAACGATTCAAGGATTTGCCGGTGCCACTCGGCCAACGCCTCCGGAAACACCAGCTGTCGGGTAAGGGAACGGGCGGGTTCAGCGTCAAGACCCTCCACTGCCTGCTCCTGCGAAAGGTCATCACTCATCGGCTAACCTCTGCAAGAAGAAGTTAGGTTCGGGCACCGATACCATCCCGTTCTTTTTGTCTTTTTGCCGGGACTTGCTCAGCGCCTCCTGAGCATGCGCCAGCTGTTCCCGGGACAACCCGCACACCTTGGCCCAATAGTCTTGAGACAACCGCTTCTTCTGAAACCAGTTAAGACGCTGCTCGTCTGTCAGAACGCGATTGAAAATTCGTCGGCTGCATTCGATGAGACGGGGCTCCCCTAACAGCGTCATCAACCTCAGCCACTCCCCGGCCAGATGCTGCTCGACCTCACCATCATTCAGCCCGCAGGGGATCAATCGTTGCCCAGGCGGCGGTTTGATTGGCGACGGCCAAGACAATACTGGCAACAATGGCCCTACGATCATAAGCGCACTGCCCACATCATCGCCTGACGACAAGGGACGATAGAGAATAATGGCTGACTCCCAGAGCGTATGGAATTGATCGGCAATCGGCAGCCCAGTCTTGAAGCCCAACTCCAACCACGCCTCACGAAACGCGACTAACGCCGGATGGATCTGATAGTTCCCTGACTCCTTCGTCCTCATATAAACCCCGTGTATCACCCGTTACTAACACATTACATAAAAATGTATTTTGTTTTCAAACAGTTCCTTAGCGATAAACCGATTCAGCCACACACCGAACCTCTGAACCTGCGCATGGCAGGCCTACCGCAGGCAGGTACTGTGAATGAAGTCAGGAATGGAGATGCAATTCACCAAGTGGGTAATCGTCGAGGGAGCGGGATCATTTAGCCGATATGCAAGGGGGAATGTGACTGACTCGGGTGACGTCAATTGAACAATACTTGGCTTTCTCCTGCACATGCTGGACACCGCTGTCGAGCGGTAACGCCTTCAGCGAGATAGGTCGCCATCAAACGACGACGCCATGCTCAATCTGACCGATGAGATCGATAACTGCCTGAGCTCCGACAGCGGTCGTCAGGAAAGTAGCAGGAGGGTTTCCTCCCAGCGCCCGGGCAGGTTTGTTCAACCACTCAAGCGCCTTCCCCCTGTCCCCCTCGAACAGCGACTCCGCAGCCTCCATCACACTAACGAATGAATAGATACGGGCACTCTGAGCGCGGGACAGCAGGGCCGCCGCAGTGCGCTTGCGTGTCACCGTCGAGCGGTCAATGCCAACCAGCTGACAGACTATCTTGACGTCGCAGCCCAGCAACGCAGCCAGTTCATTGACGATGGAGGGAGCCATTCCAGCCACAATGAGATGATGCGCCCCCACAAGCTCCTGGGGCAAGGCCAGCGAGGCCATCAGCCCCTTCGGTTGGCGGATCTGGCGAACAGAACGATAAGCAGCGTAGGACATGGCGAGGCGGCTCCCTGTATCATTGCGCCTTTAAACTAGCCCATCTAAACCATACCATCAACGATGCAGGACTCTTTCAAACCCTAAACGTTAACCTATGAAGCCACCGCAAAACTGCGCCAAACTTGCCACTAAAACTGGCGCAGTTTAGTTAACTGCGCCAAAATGGCGCCATATATATGAAAAACGCGCCAACAAACACGATGTCAGCGACCACAGACCTACTAGAGACTATCAGGGGATCCGAAAGCGGATTGACGCTGGCTGAACTGCTGGGCCGCCACCCGAGCATTGCCAGACGCACCGCACAGCGCCTGATAGCCAAGCTGATTGAAAGCGGCCACATCACAGCCCAAGGCGAAGGACGGGCTCGCCGCTATCATGCTGACTCCGAGAGCCATACCGAGCCCCGGATAGCCAAGGTGGACAGTTTCCCCGCGTTCATCCCACTCTCTGCCGACAGCCTGGATATCCTTGCCTATATCGACCAGCCCCTCCCAGCCCGCAAGCCCGTGGGCTATCAGCATGATTTCTTGCAGGCATATCATCCCAACGAAACCTGTTACCTGTCCGAATCACTGCGCCGTCAGTTGCACAACATGGGCAAGACCACAGACATCGATGAGCCTGCCGGCACATACAGTCGAGCGATCCTGAACCGTTTGTTGATCGACTTATCATGGGCATCGAGCCACCTGGAAGGTAATACCTATAGCAGGCTAGACACCCGTGAACTTATCGAGCACGGCAAGGCCGCGCGGGGTAAGGGAGCCATCGAAACGCAGATGATCCTGAACCATAAAACCGCGATCGAGTTACTGGTCGAAAACATCGACAGTGCCGAATTTAACCGCTACACCCTGATGAACTTGCACAGCGCCCTGGCGGAAAACTTGCTACCCAACCCTGCCGATGAGGGGCGCATTCGCCAACATGCTGTCGACATCAGTAAAAGTATCTATCGCCCGTTATCCACGGCACAACAAATCGAAGAGGTGCTGGACGAGGTGCTGAGCAAAGCCAATCAGATCCACGATCCGTTTGAACAATCGTTTTTCATGATGGTGCACTTGCCCTACCTACAACCTTTTGCCGACATCAATAAACGCACTTCCCGCTTGGCCGCGAATCTCCCCCTGTTTCGTGGCAACCTCTGCCCGCTCACCTTCCTCGATGTACCAGAACAGGCCTACAGCCGCGCCACCCTCGGTGTGTACGAAATGGCCCGCATCGAACTGCTACGCGACCTGTACGTGTGGGCTTATGAACGTTCAACCCAAGAATATCTTGCCATCAAGCGGGATCTCGCCGAACCTGACCCACTTCGCCTAGCATGGCGGGATCTTATCAAACAGACTGTCCGTGGGGTCGTCACGTCGATCCAACTTGATCCACTCAGCACCATTGAACAAGCGGTGTCAGAGAACGTCCCGCAGCAAGAGCGATCGGCCGTACAGGCACTGATTGTTGAAGAGTTGCGAAGGCTGCATGAAGGTGTTCTGGCACGCTATGGTTTACGGCCCTCGGAGTTTATCGCGTGGAAAGCGCAACATGGGCGCTGATTGATACTGTGACAATCGTCGAGTTGAGTATCTATTAAGGTATTCCATAGTGCGGTGCTCTATGCCGAGGACATCATCATGAGTTACCAAAGCCTGGCAGCCACCACTGCCAATATCACAGAGCTCAGACGCAATCCAATGGGGACCATCAAAGAGGGAAAAGGCGATGCCGTCGCCATCCTCTATCGTAACGAGCCAGCATTCTATTGTGTGCCGCCTGAGCTCTACGCCTACTATCTGGAACTGGCCGAAGATGCCGAGCTGAACCGTATTGTCGATGAGCGAGTCAAACGGTCGGAGTTCGTCAGCGTCAACCTGGAGGACCTATGATTTAGAATCCCATCCTTGACATCACTACCCTCAGCTCTTGCAAGTCAACGTTGATCAAGCGCGGGCTGGAGATCAACGCTACGATGCCCCTTATTGTCATCGCAGCATTAGTCGCGTCATGGCCCTCCTCCCCTCATTGTGTGAGCGAACTGGCAGCGCCTGCTGATCTGGGCCCCGGTGTAGTAATAAAGGGGAATTCACTTGGGCGCTTCCGATGGAGACGAACCACTGAAAAGCAAAGGCCGTCAGGCGGCATTCCTGTCTGACTCATCCATCCGGGGTTTTCAGCGTCCAATTTTGACCACCCTGGAGTGTGTGCAACCATCCGATTTTTGGATCGAAGATCCATCAGCAGCTTGTTGTCGTGCTCGGACTTCATGCGGTAGGCTGCGCCCGGCGGCAAGACGTTAGCCTAGTGGTTCATGTCGATGATGACGCAGGGATGGCCGCCACCCGCCGGTTAAACTCGGCAAACTCTTCAGCATTATCTTCCCAACGCTCAATGCTGGCCGCCAGCAGGTCTAACAGCTGGACGTTGTTATCGTAGTCATCCACCAGCTCATCTATCAGTGCCAGCGCACTTTCGTAGTCATGCTGGTTGTCGATATGGGTGAAGTAGGGCAGCTCGGCCAAGGCCTCTCGGAGCTGTACCAGAATGGGTTTCAACATGTCAGAGTTACCTTGTTGGTTGCGCCCCCCCGTTTTCGATAACACTGGGGACCTGTCCAGTTTAGATCTTCAATGGAGGTGGCTGCTTGGTATGACACCATCACTGCATTTGCAAATTTTCCCGAGAAACCTCGGCTAGATTGGCAAAATTTCGTGCTCATCAATTCAAGAAGGTATTTAAAGAAGCGAACGCGGGTGCGAACTTGTGAGCTCCCGTGAAGCGATCGCAACAATCATGGACTCACTGACAGAGACGATCAACCGACGCACCATCGCTGCCTTGGCTTTTGTTGCGCCAACCCCAGTGCACTCCTGCTGAAACTCGTTACACCTTGTTTTAATGGCCCCTTGAATCGAAAGTGCGACACCCATACCTGAGGATCAAGGTTAAATACCGCCTTTAGCGTGTGAAAAACATTTACCGCCTAAAGCAGGTAAATATTGATATACCTGCCACAGCGTGTAAATTAAAAGAAATTACGCTACCAGGTAAGTCAAA
The DNA here is from genome assembly GCF_013168745.1 of Aeromonas sp. TW 6. Classification (NCBI taxonomy): domain Bacteria; kingdom Pseudomonadati; phylum Pseudomonadota; class Gammaproteobacteria; order Aeromonadales; family Aeromonadaceae; genus Aeromonas; species Aeromonas sp. TW 6. The sequence continues at coordinate 15,209 of NZ_JABERS010000052.1, forward strand.
TCATGAAAGTAACCAGCGCCAAGCAACTTAGTGCCTGTCTCAAGGATGCCAGGCTTTCGCAAAAGCTCTCCCAAGGCAAAGTGGCCGGCAAGGTGGGGATCAGGCAGGACACGGTGTCCAGCTTCGAGCTCAATCCCGAGTCAACCAAGCTGGAGACCTTGTTCAAGATCCTCGCCGCACTGGAACTCTCCCTCGATATCAGGCCCCGCACCGATCCTGCGGAAAACGCCACGCCTGGCTGGAAGGAGGAGTGGTAATGGCCAGCCTGACGGTCTACATGAACGGATACCGGGTAGGTACCTTTACCAAGGCGACCAATGGTGCTCACCAATTTCAGTACGATGAATCGTGGGTGAAGTTGCCAGGCAGCCGCCCCATCTCGCTCTCCATGCCATTACGCCAGCAGCGCTACCAGGGCGATGAGGCCTATAACTTCTTCGATAATCTGCTGCCAGATAACCCGGAAGTAAGAAACCGGGTGGTGGCGCGCTATCAAGCCGATTCCACCCAACCCTTTGATCTGCTCAGTTGCATTGGCCAGGACAGCGTGGGGGCATTGCAACTGGTGGCTCAGGGCAGACCTGTGCCAGACGTTAAGCGCATTGAGTGCAAGCCGCTCTCTGACGCCGAACTGGAGCAGATCATGACCAGCTACCAGCAAGGGATCCCGCTTGGTATGGTGAGGGAAGAGGACGATTTTCGGATATCCATCGCCGGGGCTCAGGAAAAGACCGCGTTACTCTACCTCGACAACCGTTGGTGCTTACCGCATGCAGCGACCCCAACCACCCACATTATCAAGCTGCCCATTGGCAAGATCGAAAGCCACTCCTACTCGATAGACCTCTCCCAGAGCGTAGAAAACGAATATCTCTGCACCCTGATCGCCAAAGCATTGGGTCTTCCGGTTCCCCATTGCTTCATCATGCAGGTCGGCAAGGTCAAGGCTCTGGCGGTGGAACGCTTCGATCGGCGCTACGCCACGGATCGCAGTTGGATCATGCGCCTGCCCCAAGAGGACTTCTGCCAGGTGTTGAATGTACCGTCAGCACGCAAGTACGAGAGCCATGGTGGACCGGGCATTGCTGACATCATGACGACCCTGCTGGGATCGGCCACGCCGGAGCAGGATCGGTACCTGTTTATGAAGTCTCAGGTGTTGTTCTGGCTGCTGGCTGCCACTGATGGCCATGCCAAGAATTTCTCGGTGTTTATCGAACCTGAAGGGCGTTTCCGGCTTACACCGTTTTACGACATCCTTTCCATGTATCCTGCATTTGGTGGTAAAGGATTACATCCCCGTGATGCCAAGTTGGCCATGGGGCTTACTGCAACCAAGGGCAAAAAATACGCGATAGAGCAGATATTTCCTCGCCATTTTTATCAAACGGCCAAGGCGATTGGTTTTGAACAAGTGCAGATGGAAAAAATCATCAGCGAACTGACGGATAATCTGGATGAGGTAATATCAATCGTTCGTCAGCAATTGCCTGATACATTTCCCACTGAGATTGCAGATTCAATTTTGGGTGGACTCAGTTCGAAAGCGCAACGCTTAAAACGATAATTGACCAATGTGACAAATGCCTCTTGCATCGCCCCAAATGAGCCTCTATCGAGGCTCATTTTTTTTGCGTACGAGCGAGTGAATGATCCATTTTAGATCAAAAAAACAACTAAAAATGCAGAAGCCTGAAGTGCTAATTTTGGCAACATAAAATTTCCTCAGCTAACCTAGACAGACTTAACGTCAATAAGACATTGATTTTAAAGTATTATATTTATTTGATGTTTGACGTATTCTGATGACATTTTAACTCTATTAACAGGTACGGCCTTCTAAGCCGTGGGTCGCAGGTTCGAATCCTGCAGGGCGCGCCATCGATACACATGAGTTTGATTGCTGTATCGAAGGCAGATTTCAGTGGTGGCTGTAGCTCAGTTGGTAGAGTCCCGGATTGTGATTCCGGTTGTCGTGGGTTCGAGCCCCATCAGCCACCCCATTATTCCCCTCCAGGCTGGGATCAGCCTGATGAGACAGCAGCACGCTGTCTGTTTGGACCGGCCACTGGCCGGTCTTTTTGTTTCTGCGCCGTCCGCTTTTTGGCGCAACGCCCCCACCCCATCCTCTGGCGCTCGGCGCCCTGCTCAGGACGCAATCCGGACCACCGTCACAAAAATGGGGTTTTCTGCCCCGCTCAAGACAAGCCCTCCTCATGCCATGACCCAGCGCAAGTCCAGGTCTGCTCCCTCGTGTTATGGATAAAAAGATTGATAACACGGCTGCCAGGGCGCTCCTTCCTTCTCTTATCCCTTGTCCAGGAGCAGCCAAATTCGATGGCACCGATTCATCTTTTCGTAATACTGTCATCCCATCCTTAATCAATTAGCTGAAATATAAGGAGTTATTGATAACCCCCCGATGCCGGTCCAAGGCCCAGCCTGTCATATGCCCCGCCGGTTGCAGGAAAAGTTCCCATACTGAGTTGTCTGCATTGCACATGACTGCCAAGGAGAGACAGAGATGAGTGAAGAAAGCAAATGCCCCTTCAACCACACCGCCGGCGTCGGCAGAACCAATCGAGATTGGTGGCCGAACCAGTTGCGGCTGGATCTGCTGCATCAGCATTCCCCCGGCGCCGATCCCATGGACAAGGACTTTGACTACGCCAAGGCCTTCGCCAGCCTGGATTACAAGGCACTCAAGAAAGATCTGGTCAAGCTGATGACGGATTCCCAGGAGTGGTGGCCGGCGGACTTCGGTCACTACGGCCCCCAGTTCATCCGCATGACCTGGCATGCTGCGGGCACCTATCGCACCACCGACGGTCGCGGTGGCGGCGGCCGTGGCCAACAGCGCTTCGCCCCCCTCAACAGCTGGCCGGACAACGTCAACATCGACAAGTCCCGTCGCCTGCTCTGGCCCATCAAGCAGAAATACGGCAACAAGATCTCCTGGGCCGATCTGCTGATCCTCGCCGGCAACGTCGCCCTGGAGACCATGGGTTTTCGCACCTTCGGCTTTGGCGGTGGGCGGCCCGACGTGTGGGAGCCGGATCAGGACGTCAACTGGGGGGATGAAATTGCCTGGCTCGGGGTCGATCCCGATCGGGTCAAGGGCGATCGCGAGCTCACGGCCCCCTTCGGGGCCACCCACATGGGCCTCATCTACGTCAACCCGGAAGGGCCCAACGCCAGCGGTGACTACATGGAGGCTGCCAAGGACATCCGTTCCACCTTCGGTCGCATGGCCATGAACGATGAAGAGACGGTCGCCCTTATCGCGGGCGGCCACACCTTCGGCAAGGCCCACGGCGCCGCGCCCGAATCCCACAAGGGGCCAGAGCCGGAAGCCGCGCCTCTGGAGGCACAGGGCCTCGGCTGGATGAGCGACTTCGGCAGCGGCCATGGCAAGGACACCGTCTCGAGCGGGCTCGAAGTGACCTGGACCAAGACACCGGCCCTGTGGAGCAACAACTTCTTTGAAAACTTGTTCAACTACGAGTGGGAGCTGACCAAGTCGCCAGCCGGCGCCAAGCAGTGGGTGGCCAAGGATGCCCCGGAGATCATTCCCGATGCGCACATCCCGGGCAAGTTCCACAAGCCGACCATGCTCACTACCGACCTGACCCTGCGCTTTGACCCCGAGTTTGGCAAGATCTCCCGCCACTTCTACGAGGATCCGCAGGCCTTCGCCGATGCCTTCGCCCGCGCCTGGTTCAAGCTGACCCACCGCGACATGGGTCCCATTGCCCGCTACCTGGGGCCGGAAGTACCCAAAGAGGAGCTGATCTGGCAAGACCCCATCCCCGCCGTCAATCATCCCCTGATCGATGACAAGGACGTGGCCCTGCTTAAGGAGCAGATCCTGGCGACCTCCCTGTCCGTGGCCGAGCTGGTGTCGACCGCCTGGGCTTCCGCGTCCACCTTCCGTGGCTCCGACAAACGCGGTGGCGCCAACGGTGCCCGCATCCGTCTCGCTCCGCAAAAGGAGTGGGCCGTGAACCAGCCTGCCCAGCTTGCGAAAGTGCTTCAGGCCCTCGACGGGATCCAGCAGGCCTTCAACGCCTCGGCCACCGGTGGCAAGCGGGTCTCCCTCGCCGACCTCATCGTGCTGGCGGGCGGCGTGGGGGTCGAGCAGGCCGCGAAGAGAGCCGGTGTCGCCGTGACCGTGCCCTTCACTCCGGGCCGGATGGATGCCTCCCAGGCCCAGACAGATGTGGACTCCTTCGCGGTGCTCGAGCCCCTCGCAGATGGATTTCGCAACTACGCGGGCGAGTGCGCGGGCTTCGCGGAGACCATGCTGATCGACAAGGCGCAGCTGCTCACCCTGAGTGCCCCCGAGATGACGGTACTGGTGGGCGGCATGCGGGTGCTCGGCACCAACGCGGGCAACTGCCACGGGGTCTTTACCGCCGCCCCGGGTACCCTCTCCAACGACTTCTTCGTCAACCTGCTCGACATGGGCACGGAGTGGAAGCCGGAGGCGGGCAGCCAGGGAGTCTATGAAGGCCGTGATCGCCAGAGCGGCAAGGTGAAGTGGACCGGAACCCGGGTCGATCTGGTGTTCGGTTCCAACTCCCAGCTGCGAGCCCTGGCAGAGGTCTACGCCAGTGCCGATGCCAAGGAGAAGTTCGTGAAGGACTTCGTGGCGGCCTGGACCAAGGTGATGAATCTGGATCGCTTCGACCTCGCCTGAGGCTAAAGCACTGCTCGACCACCAAGCCCGGTATCACTACCGGGCTTTTTTATCGATGCTAAAGGGGAGTCCCATCCCTCCCCTTTGAGTGCTGCCATCGACCAACCCGCAAGGGGAGATGGCCAATGCCCCCAGCCCCGGGAAACCAGGAAATACCCCTGCAGGGCCTGACGCGCTCATCTTCATGGGCACAACCCCATTTCAATGAGTGGACATGATCGCCGTCCCATGAAGTGTTCACGTATGACACTCAGGCCCGAGTCTTCACAAGAATCCTTCTATAGTCATCGGGATAGAATTGAAGCGACCCACATCAGCAAGGATGTTTAAATGCCAATTACACGCAGAGAGTTTTTACAAGCTAGCACTGGGATCCGCCGTCGGTCTGACGGTATTGAGACTTCCGACTCCGGCGTTTGCCGAAGGGTTGTCACTGAAGACACCACTGCGCCATGGCGCCGGCCAACCAGGTGAAACCGAGAGTGGCCTGCCGCCAGCGGGATCCGTCAGCTCGGTCGAAGATTTTGAGTACCAGATCAAGTACCAGCGGGCCTTCGAGGCTGCCTTGTGGAACATGCCGGCGGTCGCCATCTACAGCTTCCGGCGCGCCGCCTTCGACAATCTGGGTCTCAAAGACAACGACATCATCGCCTATTCCAAGCCTGCCACCCCGCATCTCGAGGCCATCACGGCCAACAGCACCACCCCCTACATCACGGCCTTCACCGACTTGCAACACGGCCCCACCGTGCTGGAAGTGCCCACTGCGGGCCCGGATGGCAGCCTGTATGGGCAGATTGTCGATGCCTGGCAATTCACCATCGCGGATGTAGGCCCGGCGGGGCTCGACCAAGGCAAGGGCGGCAAGTTTTTGCTGACGCCCCCCGGCTACAGCGAGCCGATCCCGGCCGGCTATCTGCATGTTCCTTCCCCGAATTATCGCGTGGCGTTTGCCTTTCGCTCTGTGCCGGCACCCGGCAAGTCGACGAACGATGCCTATCACTACTCCAAGCGCCTGCGCATGTACTCTCTCTCCGAGGCGAGCAATCCGCCGACCCAGCGCTTCGTCGATCCTGGCAACAAGCGCTACCCGACCCAGCCCTACTACGACGAGCGTCACTTCGACGACCTGCACGCGGTGGCCAGCGTCGAGCCCGTGCGCGAGCAGGACAAGGTGATGATGGGGATGCTCACCTCCCTTGGCATAGGTCGCGGCACCTCATTCAACCCGGATGAGAAAACCCGCAAGGCGCTGCGCCAGGCGGCCATCGATGCCTGGTTCTACATGCAGCATTGGTATGACAATTTCCCGAAGGAGAAACGCTACTGGCCTGATCGGCACTACGCCTCCCTCTTGCAGAGCGATGACAACAAGACCTTCACCTTCACCTATGAGGATCGCATCGACCTCATCAATCGCGCCGCCGAGTACTTCTGGTGTACCTATATGCCCAAGGCGCTGAGCGATACCCCGGCCACCCAGTACCTGATGTGCCTCGCGGACAACAACGGCAAACTGCTGGAAGCCGGTCAGCTCTACAAGCTCACCATCCCGGCCAAGATGCCGGTCAAGCAGTTCTGGGCACTGACGGTCTACAACCGCGACACCATGTCCTTTATCTACAGCGAGAGCGGGCGCACCACCCTCTCCTCCTACGATCTCGACAAGATGGCCAAGAACCCGGACGGCAGCATCACCCTCTACGTGGGCCCGACCGCCCCGCCAGGCAAGGAAAACAACTGGATCCCGACCAGTGGCAAACGCCCGCTGCCGGCCATGCGCTTCTATGGCCCGACCGACGAGTTGAACCACAAGACCTTCAAGCTGGCGGATTTCGAGCGGGTGTAAACGATGAACAGGCGTGGAGCACCATGAGAAAGACATCCCTTGCGGCAGCAACATGTCTCGCTACCACGCCTTCATGGCACAAATCACTGACAAGATGGCACAGGATGCCCATATCTACGGCTATTCCATGGAGGAAGCCTACAAGCTCTTCTATGGAACGGCGATCAAGACCGGCACCCCGCGAAACCGCTTCCAGAACATTCGCCACCTGGCGGACGATACCGAACACCCGGGCATCAACAACGATACCCTGCACCTGCAAGGCTGGCTGGATCTCAGTGCGGAGCCGGTGATCGTCAGTATGCCGGGTATGGACAATGGCCGTTGCTGGATCCTGCACCCCCTGGACATGGGCCATTACACCACCTCGATGAGCGGCTGACGCACCCAAGGCACCAAGGAGGGTCACTTCACAGGTCGGTTTTTTATTGCCGGATAAGGGCGGGATCCACGGCTAGACAGATTCGGTGTCGAGCCGGGATCTCGCTTATTTACAGTCAGACATTCACTGCCTTTTCTATTAAAGAGATTGCATAAACACATGGTTGAATGATGATTTATGAGATCAATAACAGGTTCTATTTAATACAGGCAGCATGTTAAACAACCCCGCTATAGTGTCCCGCCGTTGCTGGCGATGACTCTGCGATACCAGTCGAAGCTGCGCTTCTTGCTGCGCGCAAAGCTGCCGCTGCCGTCGTCGTTCTTGTCCACGTGGATAAAGCCGTAGCGCTTGCTGTATTCCCCTGTGGTGAAGGAGACGCAGTCGAGACATCCCCAGGGGGTGTAACCCATCACCTCCACCCCGTCCTCGACGATGGCAAGCTTCATCTGCTCGATATGGGCCCGCAAGTAAGCGATGCGGTAGTCATCGTCTATCTCTCCCCGCTCGTCTTTCTGATCCCGCGCCCCGAAGCCGTTCTCGACGATAAACAGCGGCTTCTCGTAGCGGCCATGGAGCAGATTCAGGGTATAACGCAGCCCGACGGGGTCGATTTGCCAGCCCCACTCGGAGGCCTGCACATGGGGATTTGGCACACTGCCCTCGAAGCCCGACAAGGCGGTGCCCGTGCCGGCGCCGTGGGCCCGCACCGCGTTGCTCATGTAGTAGCTGAGCCCGATGTAATCGGCGCAGCCCGCCCGCAGCGTCTCCTCATCCCCCGCTTCCATGACAATCTCATAGCCCTTGCGTTGCCACTCCTTGCGGATATAGGCGGGGTAATGGCCGCGCATGTGAACGTCCCCGAACAGGAAGCGCTCGCGCATGGCGATTTCCGCATACATCACATCGTCCGGGTGGCAGGAGTAGGGGTAGAGGGGCACCATGGCCAGCATGCAGCCGATCTGCAAGCCCGGGTTGATCTCATGGCCCAGACTGACCACCTTGGCGCTCGCCACGAACTGATGGTGCAGCACCTGGTACATACACTCTTCCGGGTTCGGCTCCTGGTTGTAGATGACCCCGGAGCAGCAGTAGCCAAACAGCGGCACCTTCCAGTTGCGCTGGTTGTTGATCTCGTTGAAGGTCATCCAGTATTTGACCTTGTGCTGGTAGCGGCGCAGTACCACCTCGCTAAAGCGCACGAAGCAGTCCAGCACGGTGCGGCTCTTCCAGCCGCCGTATTCGGTCACCAGGTGGTTCGGCATCTCGAAGTGGGAGAGCGTGATGACGGGCTCGATGCCGTGGCGCAGCAGCTCGTCGAACATGTCGTCATAAAAACGCAGCCCCGCCTCGTTCGGCTCGGCCTCATCCCCCAGCGGGAAGATGCGCGACCAGGCGATGGAGGTGCGAAAACACTTGAAGCCCATCTCGGCAAACAGTGCGATGTCGTCTCTGTAGCGGTGGTAGAAATCCACCGCCTCGTGGTTGGCGTAGCGATGACCGGCCTCAATCTTGTCGGTGATGACGCGCTCCACCCCGTGGGCGCCGCTGGTGAGCACATCGACGATGCTGAGCCCCTTGCCGCCCTGATCCCAGCCCCCTTCTACCTGGTGGGCGGCGACCGCCCCCCCCCACAGAAAGTCTTTCGGTAATGCGTTGTTCATGACTTGTCGCTCCTTATACGGCTTTGGATGTCAGCGGCTGGGGTTGGCTTATTTCGGCATCGGTCTGAAAGCCCGCCATCCAGGAGAAGATGACGCCCAGGGTAAAGGCCACGCCGATGGAGAGCAGGAAGCCCAGGAACTGCGCCATGTGGCCCTCTTTGAAGAACACCGGCAGCACGGCGATGCCGGGGATGCAGTAACTCCAGGAGACCGCGTTGAAGGCTCCCGCGACCGTACCACCGATGGCACCGGCCAGGCAGCCGCAGATGAGCGGGCGTTTGAAGCGCAGGGCCACCCCGTAGATGGCGGGTTCGGTGATGCCACACAGGGCGGTCACGCCGGCCGAGAGGGTCACGCTTTTCAGCTCGGGATCCTTGGCTTTGAAGTAGACCCCGAACACGGCGCCGGCGATGCCGAACACAGCTGAGGCTTGCAGGCCGGTAAAGGTGTCATAGCCCAGGGTGGCGTAGTTGCCCACCGTCACCGGGGTGATGCCCCAATGCACGCCGAGGGTCACCAGGGGTGTCCAGACAGCCCCCACCACGAAGCCGGCGATGGACGGGCTCAGGTGATAGAGGGTGTTGTAGATGCCACCGATGGCGCCGCCGATGAGGTTGCCGATGGGGCCGAAGGCCAGCAGGGTCAGGGGCACCATGATGGCGAGGCAGAACATGGGGGTGAAGAGGTTGCGCACCACCACCGGCAGGATCCGCTCGAAGAAGCGCTGCACATAGGACATGGCCCACACCATCAGGATGATGGGGATCACCGAGGCCGTGTAGCTCAGGTACTGCACCGGCAGACCGAGGAAGCTGAGCGGCGCGCTGTTAAGGGGAACCCCCACCAGGTTGACGATGGCCTCGTTGATGACCGGGTTCTCCATCGCCGACTGCATCAGCGCTTGCACCGCCGGATCCGCGGAGTTTGCCAGGATGATTTTGTTCGCGGTCAGCATGTTCATGTAATCGGGCGACACCAAGGCGCAGGCGGCGATCACGGCGGTGAAGGGGTTCACGTTGAACTTCTTGGCCGCGGTGAAGGCGACCATCACCGGCAGGAAGGTAAAGCCGGTCCAGGAGACGAAGTTGAGGATGCGGAAGGTGCCGCTGGCGGTGTCCATCCAGCCGATGGCGGCGAAGAAGGAGATGAGCCCCTGCAACACGCCGCAGGCGGCCAGTGGGTAGAGGAAGGGGGCGAAGATGCTGGAGATGATGTCCATCAGGTGGTTCACCATACCCACCTTGGGGGCGTCGACCACGGCGTTTTCGTCGATCTGCACCCGTTTTTGCACTTCCCGATAGGGTAAGTATTCACCGGAACAGTATTGACACAGGAAAAATGAGACGATCGTCTCTTGATCCCACTTTCCTGCTTGCTTGATCCTGCTCCTTAGATACGCTCCCCCCATGAGCAAAAACACCATGCATTC
>NZ_JABERS010000053.1:0-24347 GCF_013168745.1 Aeromonas sp. TW 6
AAGACTGGAATGGGCAGCTGATTATTTGGCCAAGAACGCTTGCCGAACCAAGCAGAGAAAATCGATACAGAACAGGACCTTGGAAGGAGTTTTAAAGGGACTCAACGCTTAAGGTCCTGTACATGAATAGGGCATAGGGTGAAATACAGCATCAATATTTATACCGCCGCTGCTGGTGAACAGATTAGTTTTGTCAATATTGCCAATCTGTTTTCACCGAAAACCGTTGGGCTTTGTTTCGAGCATGATGGCTCCGGTGAGGTGGGGGGGATTAAAGATGAGGAAGGCTCCGATTGGAATGAAACTGGCCATCAGAGTCGTATCCTTCATATTGACCAAGATAAGTTAGCCCTGTTTGCCAGTCTTTATGATGAGCCGGGTACATCGGCATTGGAAGCGCGTTTACCAACGCTTCACACGCAACAATTGGTTGCAGTGTTGGAAAAGTTTGCTGCCCAGCCAAAGCGGTTGGGGGATTTGAGCGGACAATACCTGTCACTTGAGATGTGGCATGAAACCAATCAACAAACTGACGGCACGATAGCGCGTCAAACCCAATTTCCGAAAGCTGCAGAACAGTGGATCCTCTCCGGCCCGCATTTTTATGTAGGCACACCACTCTATAAGACCCCTCGCGCTATCTGTACGGAAAAGGGCCATTACGACTGCCTCTATCTGCTGACCCTGCCGGATGACTACCTGCCGCGCACCAACTATATTCCGGCCTGTGATGCCGAGGAGTATGCCCGTCGCACCCCGCGGGTGAGCTGGACCGAACCAGGCGAAGATGGGCCTAAAAAGGTGACGGAGTATTATCGGTTTGTGAATCGAGAAATGATTGGGCCATCCTCAGAGCGAACATTGATATCAACCATCGTTCCTCCAGGTGTCGCGCATATCAACACCTGTCTTGGTTCTGCATTTAAAGATGTAACGACCTTGCTTGACTACTTTTCGATGACTTTATCGGTGCCATTAGATTATCGGGTTAAAAGTACGGGCATGGGCCATGCGAACACTTCGCTCATCAACCAGTTGCCGGTGTTGAGTGATGAACAATATCGCTCAGCATTGCATCTTCGCGCTCTGAGTCTGGTTTCGCTGGTGAGTAGTTATAAAGAACTCTGGCAATCTTGTTATCAGCCAGAATTCAACCAGCAACGTTGGAGCCGCGATCAGCCTCAATTGCCGCAGAGCTTCTTCGCCAACCTGACACCGCACTGGCAACGCGACTGTGCGCTGCGCACCGACTATAGCCGCCGCCAGGCGCTGGTTGAGATCGATGTGCTTACTGCCCAGGCGCTGGGGCTGACGCTCGATGAGCTGCTCACTATCTATCGCGTCCAGTTCCCGGTGATGCGCCAGTACGAGGCAGATACCTGGTATGACCAAGTCGGCCGCATCGTCTTTACCCCGAGCAAGGGGCTGGTGGGCGTTGGCCTGCCACGCACTGCACGCAAAGCCGATCTCAAGGCCGGCATCGTCTATGCGGTGGATAGCCCGCAGTGGACGGGCGGCAGCGGGCCGGATTTGGCCATCGGCTGGGATGATATCAAGCACCTGACCATCGGCACCGTCAGCGTCACCTTTGACGACGACACCCGCCCGGGTGGCGTACAGCGCCGCACCATCACCTGGCAGGCCCCCTTTATCAAACCCGACCGCGAAGATGACTACCGCGTCGCCTGGGCGTTTTTTGCCGATCAGCAGGAGTGTGATTGATGCTACCTTCTGTGGTCAGTCGGCAGGTGGCCGACAGTGTTGCAGCCTTTTTACGGGCCGCTTTCCCGATGAACAGCCCGCTGTTCAGTGAATCGGGCAACAATGAGGGTAAGAAGCCTCATCAGACACTTGAACAGTTCCTGCAAACACCACAAAACCTGCTCAAGGGGCCCTATCTCTCGGCCCAGTTGCCGTTTCGGCAGAGTACGCTGGCGCTGGACTTCTTTGCCCATCTGAGCTTGCCGTTTCCTCCCCATGCGCACCAGGCGAGGGCCTTTGAACGATTAGGGGTAGCCGAGCCAAAGCCGACGCTGGTGGCCACCGGCACCGGCTCGGGGAAAACCGAGTGTTTTATGTACCCCTTGCTCAACTACTGCGCAGGCACGCCAGGGGCCGGGGTCAAGGCCATTGTTATCTATCCGATGAATGCGTTGGCCACCGATCAGGCCAGCCGTTTTGCCAAGTCTATTGCCAGCGATCCTCAACTGCATGGCAAGGTGACCGTTGGCTTGTTCGTTGGTGATAGCGAGGAGTTCCCCAGCAAGCGGATGGGGGCAGACTCGGTCATCACCTGTAAGCACACTCTCAGGGAGAGCCCCCCCGATATCCTGCTGACTAACTACAAGATGCTGGATTATCTGCTGATGCGGCCGATTGATCAGCCGTTGTGGCGTTACAATCAGCCCGGCACCCTGCGTTATCTGGTGGTGGATGAGCTGCATACCTTTGATGGGGCTCAGGGGTCGGACCTGGCCTGTCTGGTGCGGCGCTTGAAACATCATATCAGCGTGGATAGCAGCCGCTTTGCCTGTGTCGGCACTTCGGCGACCGTGGGTGACGAGCTGGGACAACTGCTGGAGTATGCCACCTCTATCTTTGATCAGCCCTTCGATGACAGCTCGGTGATCCGGGAGGATCGCTACAGCAGCGCTGAGTTTCTGCAGGGGGTTGAGCTACGCCATACGCGCTTTCCTCAAGCCGATGAGATGGCACTTCTATCGCCCCAACATTATGCCAATCCTGTGGCGTATCTGAACGCTCAGATCCCGCTCTGGTTCCCGGAAAGTGATCTGGTGTTGCCGGCGGATCTGGAAAGTGATGACGGACGACGTTTGCGCATCAAGCTCGGTGAGCTGTTGCGTGGCCACAGCATGCTGCATGTCCTGCTACAGGATCTGCAGCAACAGGGCATTCTCTCCGAGCAGCAGTGCTGCGAAAGTTTGCAAGTGATGCTGGCTTCCAGCCCTGAGCATGCAACGCTGGTGTTGCAAAGCTTTGTCGCGCTGCTAGCTCAGGCTCGCCTTGACGTTGTCGAAGCACCAGCCGATCAACAAAAACGGCTGGCCGAGGGTAAGCCTCGACCGGTGCGGCCCTTTGTGCAGTTGCGTTCCCAGCTTTGGTTGCGGGAGTTGACCCGTCTGGTTGCCAGTGTGGCAAAGAGCCCGACACTGCATTTTGCTAATGATCTCGGCATTGAGGATCGGACCCACTATCTGCCGGTAGTGCATTGCCGGGATTGCCATGCTATCGGTTGGGCCAGCATGCGCCATGGTCAGAGTGCCAAGCTGGAAACCGAGCTGGACGAGATCTATCGCCAGTTCTTCGATCATGGCCGCTCTGTGGTGCTGGTGTTCCCCGAAAAGCCTGACAGTGGTCAGCATCAGCAGCTCTGCCCGGCTTGTCTCTCCTTGAACAAGCAGAGCAACGCGCAGTGCAGTCACTGTGGCCATGATGGGCTGTTGCCCGTGCTGATCCCGGATATGCTCAAGGAGCGCAAGGATAAGCTGGAATTTGCCAACGAGTGTCCCTTCTGCCACAGCAAGCAGGGCATCTCGATCCTCGGGTCTCGCGCCGTTAGCCTGTCAGCGGTGATGATCCATCAGCTCTATGGCAGCCGTTTCAACGAACATAAGAAACTCATTACCTTCTCGGACTCGGTGCAGGATGCCGCACACCGCGCCAGTTTCTTCACCGCCCGCACCTGGCCGTTGATGGTGCGCGGTCAGATTGGCGGCTTGCTGCCAACGGATGAGGCCATGCCGCTGGACGCCTTTGCCAAGCGGGTGTGTGAGCAGACCCGGGCTCGCGCCGAGGATGATGCCCACTTTGCGGCCAATTTTATTGCGCCCAATATGCTGTGGCTCCATGACTATCAAGAGCTCAAGCAGCAAGGCCAGTTACCAGAAAAAACGGATCTGCCGGAGCTGGTAAGCTTGCGGCTGGATTGGGAGGTGTATAGCGAGTTTACCTTGCGGGCTGGCATTGGTCGCACCCTGGAGGTGACCGGTTTTGCCAGTGCCGGTATCGATATGCAGCGCTTCAACCCGGCTATCGTCGCCTTGCATCAGCAATTGAGTGAAGAGTTTGGCGACCTGATGAGCGGAGTCTCTGCCGAGCAAGTCGCCCATCTGGCGCTCGGTGTGCTGTGGCGTATGCGTCAAGCGGGTGCCGTGATGCACCCTGCGTTCGAGAGCTATCGCCGTGATGGCAAGACCTTCATGATGACGCAGAATGAACGCACGTCGCGTTATATGCCCTCTATCGGGCCGAAAACTCGCAAGCCAGCGTATGTCAGCTTTGAGAAGATCAATGGTTTCCAGCGTCTGATCGGCGCCAAATCCAACCCCAGCTGGTACCAGCATTGGCTCAATCGTACCCTGGATAACGGCAACAACGTCTTCATCAGCAGTGTTCATGAGAACCTGTTGCGCTCACTGCTCAAGGGGCTGCAGCGTGCCGGTATCCTGGCTAGCTTTGAGACCTCGGGACGTGAGGCCTGGGGGCTGGTGCCCTCGGCTCTGCTCGTGAGTCGTGATGTGGTTCGCCTCCATTGCTCATCTTGTCGGGAAGTGATCCATGCTCCCGCCGATCAGGCTTGGCAATGGCAAGGTGCACCTTGCATGTCGCTGCGTTGTGAAGGCCACTATCAGCCGGTGGCTAATCAGGTCAGCTGGCAGTGGGATCATCTGGATGTGGCGCGCGTTGTCGGGGCCGAGCATACCGGCCTGTTAACGCGAGAGGTGCGCGAGGCCACCGAGCAGTCGTTCTACAAAGGCCATCAGCCTTGGCATATCAATCTGCTCTCGGCCACACCAACCCTGGAGATGGGGATTGATGTGGGCGACTTGCCCACGGTCTTGCTCTGTTCGGTGCCGCCTGCTCAGGCCAACTACCTGCAGCGCATAGGTCGGGCAGGTCGTAAGGATGGCAACGCCCTGAATATCACGGTTGCCGAGGGTAACCCGCACGATCAATTCTTCTTCCAAGAGCCGTTGGAGATGATGCAAGGCCAGGTGCAGGCTCCAGGGGTATTTTTGAATGCCGTGGCGATCCTTGAGCGTCAGTTGGCGGCTTTTTGTATGGATAACTGGGTAAAAACCGGTGTGCCAGCGTCGGCTATTAGTAAGAACGTCAAACAGATGCTCGATGAGGTGGAGTCTGAACGAAAAACCGGGTTCCCCTATAACTTCCTGCGGTTCGTGGAGGATCATCGGGTTGAGCTGCACAATCGTTTTGCCTCGATCTTCCCTGATTTAGCTCTGGACACCCTTCTGCACTTGCAGCAATACCTGATCGGGGAGTCTGGCACCCGCTCTTTGGTTCAGCGTGTAGATACGGCTTTGGCCTTGCTGCTAGAGGATCGCAAGTCGCTGCGAGCCCGTATCGACAAGCTAAAACGCAGCATCGAGAAGCTCGAGAGCTCACCCCATGATCAGAATTTTGAAAAAGACATGGGCGACCTGGTCTCCGAGCGGCACGCGCTGATGGCGTTGGTCAATCAAATCAACAACAAGCAGACGCTAAACTTTTTCACCGATGAGGGGCTATTGCCCAACTATGCCTTCCCGGAAGCCGGGATCACGCTGCGCTCCGTGCTCTGGCGGCGGAAGGATAACGAGGGGAGTGAGGTCAAGGAGTACCAGAACACCACCTACGAATATGAGCGTCCAGCCTCTACCGCCTTGGCGGAGCTGGCTCCGCTCAACAATTTCTATGCCGGTGGGCATAAAGTCGAGATTGAACAGATCGATCTGAAGCTCTCCGAGCCGGAAAACTGGCGTATCTGTTGTCATTGCAATTACAGCGAGAACATTGATCAATCCGGCGATCCGCATAAGTATTGCCCTAAGTGCGGCTCGCCCGGCTGGGCGGATGCGGGCCAGAAGACGACACTGCTGAAACTGCGTCAGGTGTATGCACGGGCCAAGACCCGGGACAGTCTGATTGGCGATGAGAGCGATAGCCGCGAACTGACTTTTTTCCAGCGTCAGCTGTTGGTGAGCTACGAACCAGACGACGTTGCGGCCGCCTATGCCATTGACGAAGGGGAAGTGCCGTTTGGTTTCGAGTTTTTGAGCAAAGTCACCCTTCGGGATATTAACTTCGGCAAGCAGATGGACGATGCGGCCGAGTTGACTATCGCCGGTGATAAGAAGCGGCGCACCGGCTTTCGGGTCTGTCTGGGCTGCGGCATGGTGCAACGCCCTCGGGATCATGAGGCGCGCCATGATCTGAGTTGTAAGCATCGGGCTGAGCCGGAAAGCGCGAAGTTCGAGGATTATCTCTATCTCTACCGGCAGTTGGAGTCCGAGGCGCTGCGCATCCTGTTGCCGGTCTCTAGTTACAGCGCGGATCGCATCGTGGAGGCGTCGCTGGGGGCAGCTATTCAGCTCGGGCTGAAACATTACTTCAAGGGCAACGTGGATCACCTCAAGGGCGTGGTTTATCGCGAGCCGGAAAACGAAGGGGAGTCCTGGCGGCAGTATCTGGTGATCTATGACTCAGTACCCGGCGGAACTGGCTCTCTCAAGGAGCTGATGCGTACGCCTGACAATCTGTTGAAACTCTTACAACTGGCTTACCAGGCGTTGGTGGAGTGCAGCTGTAACCATGATGTCACCAAGGATGGCTGCTATCGCTGCGTCTATGCCTACCGTGACCGGGGGCGGATGAAGTATGTTTCACGCAATCAGGCGCGTCAGCTGCTGGCAAAAATTATCGAGGCGAGCGACAAACTTCATTCGGTGAAAACCATCAATACCATCCCGCTGGATGTGATGATGGGCTCTGAGTTGGAAAAACGCTTCATCAGCTGCTTGCAGGAGAACAAGGCGCTCGCAGTGACGCGCAGCTATGCCCATCCTGGGGCTGGCTGGATGATCAATACTCGTGCTGAACCCTCCACGAGCTGGCATCTCAAAGCGCAAGTCGATCTGGGGAGTAAAGAGGGTGTCGGTATTCCATGCCGCCCTGATTTTGTTCTTTATCCGGTATCGCAACCAGCGGCGGTTAAGCCGGTGGCCATTTTCCTCGATGGCTTTGTCTTCCATAAGAAGACCGTCGAAGATGATGTACAAAAGCGTCAAGCCATCAAAGAGAGTGGCAATTATCGGCTTTGGACTATTACCTGGCGCGATCTGAATGAAACTGGCTGCAAGCATATTCAGGATGTACTGGGATTACGTCACAACCCGGATATGAAACAGCCCCAATTCTATTCCCCTTTCCATGACATGACATTTGCCACCCTGGAAGGGGCAGTTCGTGAACGCAACAGTTTTGATCTGTTGCTCGACTATATTGCAGAGCCGGCGATGAAAGATCTGCTCTGGCAAAAGCTGGCGGCAGCCCATGCCTGGGTATGGCTCGATGTGAAAAAATCCCAAGATGCCGGCATAAGGCACAAGTTTGCCTATGAAATGCATGAAAATGTACCTGGTTATCGACAGGCGCAATTGCTGCCGGATGAGCCATTTGTCTTTGGCGGTCTGCTGGATAGCTGTGGCTCATCCCAACAGTTTATTGAGCTGGCTTCGGTGTTGCCGCAGCGTTATATCAAGCCAGCTACCACCGCTGACCAGATGCGTGCCGCATTGCGACTGCATGTGAGCTTTGATGATCGCTATACCGAGGATGAGGGGTATGAGCGCGGACTCAATGGTTTCTGGCGACTGGTGAATTTGCTGCAGTTCTTGCCGGATATGTCATTCAGCAGCCGTAAGGCTGTGCACAATCCGCAAGTTCAAATAGTGGTTGAACCGACAGAACCCGCCCCAGAGATTTCAGATAATGGTGATTGGAATGAAATCATCGAGTTAAGTTTGCTAACGGCTCAGGAGATCAGCCTGCTGCAAACATTAGCCTGGCCGGTTCCGGTCCTGGGTTATCCGTTGCAAAACGAGTTTGGCGAAATTGTTGCCGAAGCAGATCTCGCATGGCCTGAACAAAAACGTGCGCTCATCTTTGAAGATGAGGCTTCTGCTGCACCATTTACTAACTGTGGTTGGACGGTCGTCGTGGGCCCGATCAGCCAGGAAACACTACAGTCTTTGTCTGGAGGTAAGGAATGACGGTCCAGTCGCCTAAAGTGGCACTTTCTGATGGTTTTTTGGGTGCATTTGCTCGGATCCCCAAGGCACAACAAAAAAAGGTGCAGGAGTTCATTTCTAAATTTCGACAGGACCCTACCAGTAATGGCCTGAACTACGAAAAGATCCATGATGCTCGAAGCCCGAATGTGCATTCGGTGCGTATTGACCAGACCTATCGTGGGATTGTGCTCAAGCCTGAGCAGGGTTCAGTTTATATGCTGATGTGGGTCGACAAACATGATGAGGCCTATGACTGGGCTCGTCGGCATGATTGCGCCATTCACCCGTTGACAGGGGCCATTCAGGTTGTTGATACCAGCTATATCCGAGCCGTACCTGAAATCGCACCTGTCTCACCGACTGAAATTAGAAAACCAAAGCTATTTTCCGCTTATACCTCTGAGCAGATATTGGCGCTGGGGGTTCCTCCGGTCTTTATTGCCCAGGTGATGGAACTCACCGATATAGCCGACTTTAACCAGCTACAGAAAGTGATGCCAGCAGAGGCGTGGGAGCCGTTGCACTGGTTGACCGAAGGCATTGACTATCCCGAGGTGCTGGCGGAGTTTAATGACCACCCTGAAGAGCCCGTTGATACCAATGACTTTGCTGAGGCCATAGCTCGCAGCAAACGCCGCTTCCATGTCGTGGAAAATGAGCAGGAGCTAATTCAGATGCTCAATGCGCCATTGGAGAAATGGCGCGTCTTCTTACACCCCAGTCAACGCAAATTGGTGGAGTCTCCGGCGACAGGGCCGGTACGAGTGCTTGGTGGGGCAGGGACGGGTAAGACGGTGGTGGCTATGCATCGAGCTCGCTGGTTAGCGCAACGACTGACGGATCAGCCGGGCAAGAAGGTACTCTTTACCACCTTTACCCGAAATCTGGCCGCGGATATTCGTGCCAACCTGCAGCGTCTTTGCAGTCGTGAGGAGATGGCCCGCATTGAGGTGGTCAATATTGATGCCTGGATGACAGAGCAACTCAAACGCCATGGTTACGACTTTAAAGTCGTTTACGACAGTGATGAGGGGCGTCGCCGCTGCTGGAAATATGCCCTGCAACTGGCGCCATCAGAGTTAGGCTTGCCGGATGGCTTTTACGCCGAAGAATGGCAGCGAGTGGTTCAACCTAATGCAGTCTACACCCGGGATGAGTATCTAAAGGTCAGTCGCTTAGGTCGAGGGACGGCTCTGTCCCGTATTCAGCGAGCCAAGATATGGCCAGTGTTCGAAGAGTTTCGCTCCCAGATGGATCGTGCGAAGTTGCGAGAAATGGGCGATGCCATGCACGAGGCCATTGTGCTGTTCAAGGAAAAGCAGCTCCAATTGCCTTATAGCAACATTGTGGTGGATGAGGCCCAGGATATTGGCGCGCCCGCATTTACCCTGATCCGTAGCCTGGTACCTGAATCAGCCAATGATCTGTTTATCGTCGGGGATGGTCATCAACGTATTTATCGTAACAAGGTGGTTCTTGGGCAGTGCGGTATTAACGTGCGCGGTCGCCGTAGTAAGAAGCTGAAAATAAACTATCGAACCACCGAGGAGACTCGGCAGTTTGCAGTTGCGCTCTTGACTGGAGTCAATGTGGATAACCTGGATGGTGAGCAGGATGCCAGCAATGACTACTTATCCTTACTGCACGGTGAAAAGCCGATAATCACCCATTCTGCAGACTTCAAAGCGGAAGCGGATACGATTGTTAAACAGGCCAAAGCCTTGCTAGCCGATGGGGTTCGCTCTCAGGATATTTGTCTCACGGCGCGTACCAGACATGCCTATGAGCGTTACGCAACGGCATTGAACAGCGAAGGAATTCCAACCTTTGTTTTAGGGCAGGACAGTTCGGATAACGATCAGCAAGAAGGGGTCCGTATTGCAACCATGCACCGAATCAAAGGGCTTGAGTTCCAATATGTATTCCTCGCCGGCATCAATGATGGCGCCGTTCCAGAACCCAAAGCGATTGCATCGGATGATCCTGTTGAACAACGGGATGCCTTGTTTAATGAACGCGCTTTGCTCCACGTTGCTGCGACTCGGGCAATAAAGGGGTTGTTTGTTAGTTCAAACGGCAAGCCGAGTTCGTTGTTGCCAGATGTGAACCCTTAATTTAGACGATGGCCAGTAACTAAGCAGAGTTACTGGCCATTATTTTAGAGAAAACTTAGCGGGAAGGTTATCGGTATTGCTGAGCAGCGCAAAATCGCATCGGCAGCCGCCATTTCCCCTGAGCCCTTCACAACTATCCACGATGAGGAACAGGCGCTGGCGCCTGATGGCAAAGCGCGTCAGGTGACCCTGATTTAAGGCTGGCTATCCGATAGCACGATCAGTGTAAAAACCAGCAGTGTGAAAACAATCAAGGCGCCAGTGGCGCCTTGATTGTTTGATGAGATGGTCGGTCACCGCTGGCCGTTACCTAAACAGCCATTCCATATCGTCCTCTTCCTCATCCCACCTCATTTGCTTCTGATCCCAGCGGGTCGCCAGATAGGGTTTGAGGGTCTGTAGGGTGGTGATCTCGGCCAGCTGGGCAGTCAGGTGGTCGATATCACGCAGCAAATAGTCCCGATGTTCGGCAAAGGCCTGCTCGGTCTTTTTCTTGGATGATTGCTTGAATTTGTGCAGCACCGCGTCCATTAGCCCGTCTTGCCCGCCGTAGTAGCTGACTTCGAGCTCGCGTAGCTGGCGTTTCAGCATCGGGTTGAGGTAAGCGAGGTTCTCGTCACTGAGCAGGTTATCGAACTCGGGCAGGTGGGTGTGGGCCAGCTGCAACAGGGTGAACATCTCTTTGTTTTCCAAGGCCTGGCTGAGTTGGCCCATGATGCGGGTCTTTTCCGCCTGCATGACGGGGTCGGGTTCCCGATCCGGGTGCAGCGCCAGGGCGAGCTTGCGATAGAGCGGCTTGAGGCTGGATTTGCTGAACAACTGTTCGATGCGCGCCTCTTCCTCTTGCTCACGACGGGTGCGCGCGTGGGCAAAAGCATCTTGCTGCTCAGTGCCGAAGAGAGGCTCATCGGCAAACAACTCATCATCGTCGAAGCGGTCATCCTCTTCTTTATCGACGGTGTTGCACTCTTCGGCCATATGCTGGCTGTCACCGCCGATGTAAAAATGACCCACTAACGCCGGAGTAAAGATGACCCACCTGGGCCAAGATCGTGGCTTTTGAGCCACGCCCATGTTGACCCAGGAGTTATCAGTGGAAATCAGAGTGTTGGCCCTGCGTATTCCGGTGAAGTTGAACAGTGATTCCGGCCAACGTGAACACCCTGATCCTTAACGCGCTCATGTCATCTCGTTTCTAACTCGACTGTTCAGATTGGGTCAACTCACTTCTCCTCTTTCTCATCGATTCTCCCTTCAGTGACAGCCGGTGAGCGTTGTGCATCAGCCGGTCCAGGATCGCATCTGCCAGGGTGTCCCCCAAGCTCGCGTACCACTCTTCCGTTGGTAGTTGACTGACCACTACCGTCGAGAATTTTCCATACCGATCATCCATGATCTGCCTGCTGGAGGCGTGATCCAAGCCAACATCCTGGCGGTAGTCCGGCCCACACTCAGCGTTTGAGCATTTGCAGCAATGGCGGTAAGGGAGACCGGAGTCGTCAGATATCTGCTTGAAAAAACGACATGTAGAAGTATCCAGTATTGTTGCCAGCTGGGTTGCTTTCTATGCTCTTGTGGTCAAATGACGCCAGCCGTCCATCGTATGATTCTTTGGACTGGGGCCAAGGGAGCGAACAAGGATACCGAATGGCAAATCCCAAAAGTCTGATATTCCAACTGCATAAACATTGGGACGTCATCGAAGCATTGGTTCGGGCTTCGCGGGAATGGCCTGCTTTCGATGAGGCGATGGTGCTGAGGCTAATTGGCAAGTCCAGCCGGGGCAGTGACAGCGAGCCTGAGTGTGGAGAAATCTTGCGCAGCCTATGTAGCAGCGATGTCCTGCAGTGGCTTGAGCGAACCGATACCCTGCAGGTCAACCCCTTGGTGCAAGAGTTTGCGCGGGGGCTGTTACGTGAGCATGAGTTAGGGCTTTCTGCCGTGCTCAAGGCGCGTATCGAGGCCATCAAACAAGCGACAGCACAAATACTGGAAGGTTCTGAACCACTCAATCCCGATTATTTGCGTCAGGGCTCAGCCAAGATGTCAGACCTGTTGCGGCAGATCAGTTTGCAATTGGATCAGGATCGCCATGCCATATTGGAGCTGGCCGAACAGGCTAAATCCGCGGATGCAGCCATGCCAATAGCGCAACGTTATCGCTCAGTGCTTGAAGCCTATGACCAGTATGTGGAGCCCATGAACGAGATGATGGACTCCGGGCTTGCGGGCAACTTCTATCCCTTTCTGGAGCAGGCGGAGAGGGCTCTGGATCGGGCTGTAGAGGCCATCACCATACAAGGTGGGCTTTATACCCACCAGTTACAGTTGCGTCAGGTTTCTTATCAAGCCAAGGAGTTGCAGCGGTTGGGAAGATTGGTAGCCCAGCAATGTGCCGCCACCTTGCTGCCGCTGCGTGAAGAGCTGCGCGAGCATAATGGCCTGTCTGCCGCCATCAGCCAGTTGTTGGGGCGTGTGCGCAAACGTGGCCTCACGCGAGCTCTGCCGTTGCGCAATACGAAGGGGGCCTTGCCTGTCTGGCGGCAGGAGCGACCGCGACGCGTTAGTGTAGGCTTCGAGGTCAAGGATTTTATGGCCAGCGCCCTGGCGTACATACCGGAACTCATCCGTTTCCCGACGGAGGTCCCCTTCGACGCCTCACTGGTAGAGCCCATTGATGACGAGACCCTCAAACAACACCTGCAAGAGAGCCTGCCAGTGGAGAACCTGATGCTCTGGTTGCTACAGCATTATGGCGAGCAGCCGGATGCCACCTTGTTGCGACTCTACCACGAACTGGTGCGTGAGCCTCTTTGGCTGGCGAGCCTTCACCCAGATAGCACCACAACGGATTTGCAAGAGGTGCTGGTCAGTTATCACCCCTACAGGATCCAGAGATCATGATTACCTCTATTTCGCATCTGGAGTCGCTCGGTGCCCTGAGTGAGCTGTTTCGCCTGTTCAACAGCGGCAAGCACCTCAACCGGGTGGCGGAGCCTGCCCTGTGGGCCGAGCTGGAGCGGTGTCAGGAAAGCTATCAGGCTATTTTTGCCGCCCTGGGGTTTGAGCTTAAAGTCGAGCCACGTGGCTATGCCTGGTTTCATATCGAGGAGTCCGGCAGCCAAGCCAGCAAGACTAGCAAGCGCCTGGCGTTGTTATGGATGTGCTTGTTTGATACCCAGGCTGATGAGGGCAGACCCTTGTCCCGCTTTACGGAGTGGCGGGTAGACAAGGCCTTGCTGGCCAAGGCTCACGAGCATCATCAGGAGATCCTTGAGGCCGAGGGGTTGGAGCTGGATGGCTTCATCGCGTTGCTGGACAGCGCGGTCAAGCTCGGATTTGCGTTGTCACTTAACGGTTATTGGCAGTTATTGCCGGCGGTCTATCGCTATCTGGAACACTTCGAATCGTTGAGCGCATCTGGCCAAGACGATTCATTCGATGAGCCGCAGGGTGGCGAGGAAGATGAATCGGCAGAGGTGGGTTTGGATGAGGAGGAGGAAGCATGATCCAGTACGGGTTTGAGCGTCTGGTATTGTTGGGCAGTGCCGGGTATCAGAGAGCCGAGTTGCCGCTGGATGCTGCCGTCTCACTCATCGCCCCCAATAACACAGGTAAAACCAGCCTCATCAACGCGCTGCAGTTTTTATTGATCATCGACCAGCGACGCATGGACTTTGGCGCCCACGATCTGGAGAAGTCCAAACGATTCTACTTCCCCAACAACAGCGCCTACATACTGCTGGAAGCCTGTCTGCCAGAAACGGGGACCGTGGTGCTGGGATGTGTCGGCAAGGGGGTTAGCCATGACTATCAGTACTTTGCCTACAAGGGAGCGTTGGATCTGGATGATTATCGGTTGGACGGCGGCGCTCTGGTGGCGGAGCCCCAACTGGTAAACCACCTGGCCACGCGCCAGCGGCTGGTGTTTGTCTACAAGAGTCCCAATGATTTTCGCGATGCCCTGTATGGTGGTCGTCGCAAGCGGGCCGCCAGCGAGCCCGATTTCACCCTCTTTCATCTGGAGCATCAATCGGATGCTGCTGCCTATCGACAGGTCCTCACTCGTACCTTACGGCTGGATAGGCTCACCTCGGCCGATGTCAAAAATTATCTGTTGGAAATCTTCAAACGGGACTTGTCGGATGCGGCCATCGACTTTCGGCAAGAGTGGGAAAAGGCATTTAGCGAGGTCAATAGTGAACGGGCTCAGTATCAGGCGGCGGTCAATCAGTCTGCACGGATCCTGAGCTTGGCCAAACAAGTGCAAGAGCGTTTGACGCTCAGAGGCAAGCTCATCGTCTGGTGCCCACAGATAGAAGAAGACCTCAAGCAGTGGCACTCCTACTATGAGTCCACAGCAGAGGAATTGGCAGCCAAGGTGTTGCAATGCGAGACGGCACAAAAGCAATCGGGGAGCCGTATTCAGGAGCTGAGTGTCGAACGGCTCGTAAAACAGCAGTCCCATACTCAGCTGCTGGCGCTCAATCAGCAGCAAGCGGAGCTGGAGCGTCGGTTTACCCTGCTTTCGGGACGTGAGCAACTTGAAACACAGCTGGCGGCGGTCAAGGAGAATTTGGAGGCTCAGATCACCCTGCTGGGGCAGGTCAAGAGCCGCAGCGTAGAGGACATAAGGCGAGATTTACGTCGGCAACAGCAGTTGTCGATGAGCCTGCATCGGCAGCAGGAGACCTTGACCGACAATCTCTATCGACACATGGCTGATCATCTGAGTGAAGAGGAGTTACTGCGACTAAACCGGGTGCTCCAGGCCGGAGTGATGCAGCTAGGACCGGCAGATTTCGAACTGGATATGCCCCGGTTGAAACAACAGTTGTCACAGACGCCGGGCGAGACGCTGATGCTGGCTGGCCTGCGCATCAACCTTCATCGGTTGCATCCCCAGTTTCAGCAACTCAGTGAAGCCGAGCTGAAGGAGCAGATCAGGGATACCGACAGGCATATCGCCAGTTTGGAGGTGCAGCAGCAAACAGCCTAGCAGCGCCACCAGGCCGAGGCACACAAGCAACGATTAGAGCAGGAGCAGCAACAACTGCGGCAGGAGCTGGCCGACTTCGACACCTGGCAGCATCTATTGGCCCAGAGTGACCAGCGAGCAGAGCAATTGATAGCCCATGAACAAGAGCTGGATAGGCTACAGGCCGAGCTGGCAGCGATTAACCAGCAGCAATTGAGCTTGGTTGATCAACTCAATGCTTTGCGACAAGCGCAGATGCGACTGGATGATGAGCATAACGGCATCGTCACCATGCGTAACCAGCGCGAGGATCAGGGGCCAGAATTCGGTTATCTGGAATCTCTTTCCTACCATCCCTGGCTCGGGGGAGCCACCAGAACGCTGGATACCCTATATACCCGTTTGCAAGAATTCCAGACCGATAGTCGTCAATTGTTGGCGTTGAACAGCGCGTTGCAGCGCGGTTTGCAGGATTTGCACGCTGGCGGACTCACCAAGTATGAACACTGCCCGACTCAGGACGAGGAGTGGAGTCGGATCCTCGATTTCCATCAGATGTTGCCAAAAGAAGCCGAGGCATTGGAGAAGAAGGCCCGCAGTGCCGTGATCAATGTCACCGCCAGCCTGAAACAGCTCAGACAGGGGCTGAATGCTTTTAAGGCGCAGATGCGGGGCTTTAACCGGCTGGTGAGTCAGCGTCAACTGTCCGACCTCAGGGTTTTCAAAATCGAGCCCAGGGATGAAGCACACCTGGTGGAAGCCATCGAAATTCTGCTCGATAAGTCCGCTCAGGTGGAGACGGGGGAGAGCTTCGATCTGTTTAATCAGCAAAGCGTGCTGGATGATGTGCGATTGGATCGCGCCAAACAGACCTTGTTTGATGAGGGCAATGCCCGGCAAGGGCTCCGTGTCGCCGATCTGTTTCGCCTGGAGTTTGTGATAGGTAAGCAGGATCAGCAGGAGGAGTCCTTCACCGAGATAGACAGTGCGGCCTCCAACGGCACCGTATTGATGGCCAAGCTGGTGACCGGGCTGGCCATGCTCCACCTGATGCATCACAAGAACAAGCGCATCCGCACCATCTGTTATCTGGATGAGGCGCTGGCGCTGGATACCCGCAACCAGAAAAATCTGATCGATGTGGCGGCAGAATTCGGTTTTGCCCTGATCTGCGCCTCGCCAGCTCCGTTGACCACGGCACGCTATTGCGTACCTATCCATCACCATGCCGGCAAGAACCATATCAATCGGCAGAGCTGGCTGGTGCTTGCTCCCAAGGAGCGACCATGAGCCGTAGTTTGATCGCCGCCTTGCGCAAATTGCGCCAAGCCCCTGGAGGAGGGCTTGCCAGCTCTCAATTGAGCGAGGGGCAGCGACGTGAGCTGAGCAGCTTTGCCCGCGCTACCGGCAGCATACAGATGCGGCCCGAGGGCAGGGGAGTCGTATTTGAGATAAGGCTGCCCGCCGTGGTGGAACACCAGTGGCGACAACTGGTGCCGATAGAGCAAGCCGAATTGGTCGATGGTCTGCCACGCCGAGCGCGTAACATCGCCGCAACTCGCCGTAGCAAGGGGGCAGATCATGGGCATGAGTTCAGCTATCTGCTGTTAAAGGCCGGTCCCGGTCAGGTGGCGTGGCGAGACGATAAAGACAACCGGCTGGACTTGCGACTGAGCACCGATCAACTGGGCGTCGCCGCTCTGACTGTGCACGCCGACAGCACCTGGTATACCGAACATCCGCTATGGCTTGTGGAAAATCAGGCGCTGTTTGACCAGCTGGACTGGCTACCCTGCGCCCAGCCCGCCAGTGTTGCTTATTACAGTGGCCAATTGCCCAACACATTGTTGGATTGGCTCGCCTTGCGCCAGCGGGCGCCTGCGATCCACTTCTTTCCCGACTACGACGGAGTGGGTCTGCTCAACTTTGCCCGGCTTCGCAGCCGTCTTGGCCACAGCGTGGCCCTGTGGTTGATGCCCGAGTGGCCATCTCGTCTCGAGCGTTTCGGTTGTACCACGCTTTGGCAGGATACCCAGCGCGAATTCAACGCCATGCTGGCACACCCTGCGACAGCCGATTTCGACGTGGAAGTGAAGCAATTGATCCGGTCAATGCAAGCCAGCGGGATGGCGCTGGAGCAGGAAGCCGTGTGGTTGTGAGGAACTGCCCCGTCCGTCTCGCCTGCCTCTTATCTGTCTATTAGTTTGAAAATATCTGCTTGAAAATACGACATGTGCAAAACCCCAGTATCGAAGCGGCTTTGCTCGAACGATATAGTCATCTGGGTTTTAACTGATGACTTGGGAGATAAAGGATGAAGGCGGCGACACGGCATGATTGGCAAGGGTTACAACCATTGCATCGAGATGCGCTCACCCTTCCGCTGAGCCTGCGCTTTCGCGATGAGCAGATGGCCAACATCCGACAGGGATTTATGTACTATGCCTCATAATCTGTTCACCTTGGCGATTACGCACTACCTGATAGGGCTCGCTCCGCTCTTTGCTGAAACATGCATACACACATAAAATATTAGACACGACTGGATTCGGTGAGAGCAGAGATGTCAAGACTGCTATCAACGTCTTGGCATTCAGCGTTTTCAACAGTAAATCTGCGTGGTGGCTTGCAAGCGCCAAGGACCACCATTAATGTGATGCAACCCGCCCGGTTCCATGAGTTCGACCTTGACCACCACGATGTTGTGCCGAATGTGATAGTCCCCGTTGTCCCTCTAAAGAGTCAAGGGAGAAGGTCTCGTCAACCTCAACGATACCTTCTTCCCGTGTGGCTTGATGTCCGGTCATCGCACGCAAAAGCGATGACGCCAGTAGCCTAAAGTTTGCTAGGCAATCGTTACAGAACGTGAACAGAAGCGGTGTTGGTGGTGCCGCTCGGTACCAGAGCACCGGAGACCATCACAACCACGTCACCTTTCAGACCCATGCCGATTTCCAGCGCGGCTTCTTTACCGATGCGATAGAAATCGTCGGTAGAGGCGATGCTGTCAACCACGTGAGCAACCACACCCTTGGTCAGCACCAGCTGGGCAGCAGTTTTCTTGTTGGTGGTGATCGCCAGGATCCAGGCTTTCGGGAAGTACTTGCGAATGGCCTTGGCAGACTTGCCGCCTTCGGTAGCAACCACGATCAGCGGGGCGTCCAGCTTCTCGGAGGTCTCTACGGCGCCTTTACATACGGCTTCGGTGATGCGCAGCTTGTTGCTGTCGTTGGCAGCAGACAGGTTGGACGGCATCACGGCATCGGTACGCTCGCAGATGGTGGCCATGATGGTCACGGCTTCCAGCGGGTACTTACCCTTGGCGGATTCACCGGACAGCATCACTGCGTCGGTACCGTCCAGGATGGCGTTGGCCACGTCACCAGCTTCGGCGCGGGTCGGACGCGGGTTCTTGATCATGGAGTCCAGCATCTGGGTGGCAGTGATAACCACTTTGCGGGCTTTGTTGCACTTGGCGATGATCATCTTCTGGGCGAAGATAACTTCTTCAACCGGGATCTCTACACCCATGTCGCCACGAGCAACCATGATGCCGTCGGAAACAGCCAGGATCTCGTCGAAGTTGTCCAGACCTTCCTGGTTTTCGATCTTGGAGATGATCTGGATGTTCTCGCCACCGTGGGCTTTCAGGTGCTCACGGATTTCCAGAACGTCTTCTTTCTTACGGATGAAAGAAGCAGCAACGAAATCAACGCCTTGCTCGCAACCGAAGATCAGGTCGCGCTTGTCTTTCTCGGCCAGGGCCGGCAGCTTGATGGAGACGCCCGGCAGGTTAACGCCTTTGTTCTCGCCCAGGTCACCGTTGTTCAGCACTTTACAGATAACTTCGCGCCCGGTGATTTCGATGACGTCCAGACCGATCAGGCCGTCATCAACCAGGATGCGGTTGCCGACGCGCAGATCGTTGGCGAAACCTGCATAGGTCACCGCCACTTTGTCTTTGTTGCCAACCACGGTCTGGTCGGTGGTGAAGGTGAAAGTCTGGCCAGCGACCAGCGCGACGTCGTTGCCGCCTTCCAGCTTCATGGTACGGATTTCCGGACCCTTGGTGTCCAGCAGGATAGCTGCGTGCTTGCCGGTCTCGGCCATTACAGCGCGCAGGTTGCTGATGCGGCTGCCGTGCTCGGCGTAGTCACCGTGGGAGAAGTTCAGGCGCATGACGTTCATGCCGGCGTCCAGCATTTTGGCCAGCATTTCTTTGGATTCGGTCTTCGGACCGATGGTGCAGACAATTTTGGTCTTTTTCATTTTTGAGTTCCTAGTTTTATTTAATTTCTACAAGCACCATCAGTTGACCGACAAACATAACAATCAGCCTTTAAGCCAGAGACTGTCGGATACTCGGCTTCGACTGCTGCGATCACCTCGGCCACTTTCTCCGGGCGCAGCAGGGCGACCACGCAGCCGCCGAAGCCGCCGCCGGTCATCCGCACGCCGCCATCTGTGCCGATCCTGGCCTTGATGATCTCCACCAGACCGTCGATGGCGGGCACTGTGATCTCGAAGTCATCGCGCATGGCGGCGTGCGACTCGGCCATCAGCTCGCCGAGGCGGGTCAGATCGTGGCTCGCCAGCGCATCGGCGGCCGCCAGGGTGCGGGCGTTTTCACCGACGATGTGGCGGGCACGGCGATAGCAGGCCTCATCCAGCCCGGCTTTGCCCGCTTCCAGTCCGGCCAGATCGAGGTCGCGCAGCGCCTTGACCCCGTAGTGACGGGCGGCCTCTTCGCACTGCTGGCGACGGGTGTTGTATTCGCTGTCCACCAGACCGCGGCGCACATTGGAGTTGACGATCAGCACCGCCAGATCCGCCGGCATGGGGATGAGGCGAGTCTCCAGCGAGCGGCAGTCGAGCAGCAGGGAATGATCGGTTTTGCCGCTGGCGGAGATCATCTGATCCATGATGCCGCAGTTGCAGCCGACGAACTTGTTCTCCGCCTGCTGGCCATTGAGGGCGATCTCGGCCTGACTGATGTCGAGCCCCAGCGCCTCTTTGAAGGCCTGACCGATCGCCACTTCCAGCGAGGCGGAGGAGGAGAGTCCCGCCCCCTGCGGCACGTTGCCGGAGACCACCAGATCGAGGCCGCGCAGGGTATAGCCGCGCTCCTGCAGATATTTCACCACGCCGCGGATGTAGTCGCTCCAGCGCTGGCTGGGGTGGTGCTCGATGGGCTGGTCGAGGTCGAACTGGTCGCGCTGATTGTCGTAGTCGGCGGCGATCACCTGTACTTGCCGGTCATCGCGCAGGCCGATGGCAACGCAGGTCTCGTAGTCGATGGCGCAGGGCAGCACGAAGCCGTCGTTGTAGTCGGTATGTTCACCGATGAGGTTGACGCGGCCGGGGGCGCGCACCAGCAGATCGGGCGCTTTGGCAAATTGCTCGGCAAAAACGGTGCTGACACGTTGGTTGGGGGTCATAGGGCCTCCTCATTGGTGTGGCTGGTCTGGGTGTAGTGAATGGGGCTCAGAGCGCGCAGCCGCTCGGCAGCCTGCTCGGGGGTAAGGTCGCGCTGGGTTTCGGCCAGCATCTCGAAGCCGACCATGAATTTGCGCACGGTGGCGGAACGCAGCAGTGGCGGATAGAAGTGGGCATGCAGTTGCCACGCCTCGGGGCAATCCGATTTGGGCGGTGCAAAGTGCCAGCCCATGGAGTAGGGGAAGCTGCACTCGAACAGATTATCGTAGCGGCTGGTGAGCTCCTTGAGCGCCACTGCCAGATCCTGTTGCTGGGCCTTGGTCAGGTTGAGCATGGAGGGGACGTGCGCCTTGGGCAGCAGCAGGGTTTCGAACGGCCAGGCGGCCCAGAAGGGAACCACGGCGAGCCAGTGCTCGGTCTCCACCACGATGCGCGAGCGATCCGCCAACTCCCGCTCCACATACTCCAGCAGCATGGGGCGGCCATGCTCGGCCAGCCAGTCACGCTGGTGCTGCTCTTCGCGGGCGATCTCGTTGGGCAGGAAGTCGCTGCCCCAGATCTGGCCGTGGGGGTGAGGGTTGGAGCAGCCCATGACTGCCCCTTTGTTTTCAAAGACCTGCACCCACTGCCACTGGGCCGACAGCTCGGCGACCTGATCCATCCAGGTGGTGATCACCCCCTCGATGGCGGGCAGCGGCAGCTCGGGCAGGGTCTTGCCGTGGTCCGGCGAGAAGCAGATGACCCGGCTGGTGCCGCGGGCGGCTTCCAGCTTCAGCAGGGGATCGCTGGCGCTATCGGCGGCCGGGGTATCCTGCATCAGGGCGGCGAAGTCGTTGGTAAAGACAAAAGTGCTCTTGTAGTCGGGGTTGATGTCGCCAGTGACCCGGGTGTTGCCCGCGCAGAGGAAGCAGTCGGGATCGTGGGCTTGCTTGGGGGCCTGACTCACCTTCTCCACCTGTCCCTGCCAGGGGCGTTTGGCCCGGTGGGGGGAGACCAGCACATACTGGCCGGTCAGCGGGTTGAAGCGGCGATGGGGATGATCGACGGGGTTGAACATCATCTCTCCTGAATAATGTATTGAAAAATAAAGTCGTTTATTACCGGGGAGCAGGCAGACCTACTCTTCGTAACCGTTCGGATTGGCGGATTGCCAGCGCCAGCTGTCGGCGCACATAGCGTCTATGTCCCGGGTCGCCTGCCAGCCCAGCTCACGCTGCGCCTTGGCCGGATCGGCCCAGCAGGCGGAGATATCGCCCGGGCGGCGCGGTTCGATGCGAAATGGCAGCGGCTTGCCACAGGCGGCAGAGAAAGCGGTGACCAGCTGCAACACACTCTGGCCCTGGCCGGTGCCCAGGTTGTAGGTGTGTACACCACCCTTGCCGGCGCAGTGTTGCAGTGCCTTGACGTGCCCCTCGGCGAGATCCATCACGTGGATGTAGTCGCGCACGCCGGTGCCGTCCGGCGTGGGGTAATCGTTTCCAAAGACCGACAAGCAGTCGCGACGGCCGATGGCCACCTGGGTGATATAGGGCATCAGATTGTTGGGGATCCCTTGCGGGTCTTCACCCATAGTGCCCGAGTCGTGGGCGCCGACCGGATTGAAGTAGCGCAGCAGGGTCATGCTCCAGTGGGGCTCGGCCAGCTGCAGATCTTCGAGGATCTCCTCGATGAGCAGCTTGGATCGCCCGTAGGGGTTGGTGGCGCAGCGAGGGAAATCCTCGCGGATCGGCAGGCTAGCGGGATCGCCGTAGACGGTGGCCGAGGAGCTGAACACCAGATTGTGCACATTGGCCCGCTTCATCGCCTGCAGCAGGGTGAGGGTGCCGCCGAGGTTGTTTTCGTAGTAATCCAGTGGAATGCGGGTCGATTCACCGACCGCTTTGAGGGCGGCAAAGTGGATCACTGCATCGATCTGTTGCTCGGCGAAGATCCGCTCCAGCAGGGCGGCATCGCGAATATCCCCTTGATAGAACTGGGGTTGCTGGCCGCTGATGGCGGCGACTCGGGCCAGCACGCTGCGCTTGCTGTTGCCGAGGTTGTCGACCACCACGGGATTCATGCCTGCCGCTTGCAGGGCCAGACAGGTGTGGCTGCCGATATATCCGCAACCGCCGGTGACTAGAACATTCATCTTGCTCTCCATATAAAAACATTGGTAACAGTCTAAACGAGAGGCCTCGACGTAAACTGTGAGCTCATCTACAAATCAGTGTAAGCGGTTACACTAATTTAGTGTGAGACTACATTGCAAGATCATTTTTCTCTATTTTTTTCAATTACTTTCAAGGGTATAATAGTGTTTAACTATAATGTGAAAATGAGTGAAAACAGTATGAGTACCATCAAGGACGTCGCTCGGTTAGCCAATGTATCGGTGGCAACGGTCTCACGAGTGATGAACAATTCGCCAAAAGCCAGCGCAGCGTCCCGGGTCGCAGTGCAGAGAGCAATAACTGAGCTTGGTTACACTCCTAATGCAAATGCCAGGGCCCTAGCTAACCAGTGTTGTGATACCTTTGGTGTTGTTGTTGGGGACGTGGCGGATCCCTTCTTTGGGGCATTGGTGAAAGGTGTAGGCACTGTTACTACGGAGCAGGGGCTGCATTTGTTGATGGGAAATGGACGACATACAGCAGACGCTGAACGGGAAGCAATAGAGTTGTTGATTGCTCGCCGTTGTGAAGGGCTTGTTGTACATAGCAAGGCATTATCTGATGACGAATTGCTGCAATATGCTGAGCGCATTCCTGGTTTGGTATTGATTAATCGTTACATTCCAGCTCTTCAGGTGCGTTGTATCGCATTGAATAACCAGCAAGGAACCACGTTAGCCACTCGGCATGTATTGGCGCAGGGACATGTCAAAATTGCTTATCTGGGTTCAAATCGACCTATCGAGGATGCAGAGTCACGCTTGAATGGTTATCGGGATGCATTGATATGCGCAGGGATTGCTCCAAGTGATGAGTTGATTGAATTTGCCCAACCAAATGAAGAAGGGGGGGAGCAGGCGACGCTGAACCTACTCGCCAAAGGAGCAAAGCTTACAGCTATAGTAACCTACAATGAT
The DNA here is from genome assembly GCF_013168745.1 of Aeromonas sp. TW 6. Classification (NCBI taxonomy): domain Bacteria; kingdom Pseudomonadati; phylum Pseudomonadota; class Gammaproteobacteria; order Aeromonadales; family Aeromonadaceae; genus Aeromonas; species Aeromonas sp. TW 6. The sequence goes on from NZ_JABERS010000053.1 coordinate 23,692, forward strand.
GCTATGGCGGCAGGCGCCCTCTCTGTACTGGCTGATAATGGAGTCAAAGTTCCGGAAGAAGTGTCCGTGATAGGCTTTGATGACATTATCTATGCTCGATATTTGCGTCCTAAACTAACGACTATGCGTTACCCTATTGAGTTGATGGCAGCTCAGGCCACAAGGTTATCACTTGCCTTGATTCGTGGGGAGTCTTCACCCGAGCACTCTCGTATATATACACCACTTCTAATAAATCGTCAGTCAGTCGCTCGTCCTATGTCGGAATGACAACTTGTTAGTTTTCCCCGCGGCATAAGTCAATCATTTTGTGTGCTAATAACTAGGGAAGGTGCGAACAAGTCCCTGATATGAGATCATGTTTGTCATCTGGAGCCATGGAACAGGGTTCATCATGAGTCATCAAATTACCTTCGCCGACAGTGAATTCAGCAGTAGGCGCCGTCAGACCAGAAAAGAGATTTTCTTGTCCCGCATGGAGCAGATTCTGCCATGGCAAAACATGGTGGAAGTCATCGAGCCGTTTTACCCCAAGGCTGGTAATGGCCGGCGACCTTATCCGCTGGAAACCATGCTACGCATTCACTGCATGCAGCATTGGTACAACCTGAGCGATGGCGCGATGGAAGATGCTCTGTACGAAATCGCCTCCATGC
>NZ_JABERS010000054.1:0-23662 GCF_013168745.1 Aeromonas sp. TW 6
ACAGTTGGTTAAGATCTCGACTATTTACAGCTTGGCAACGCAAGGTACAATTAAAATCGTACTTGGAGCCGTTCAACTGATCGAGACTTGATCAACTTGTGCAGAGAATGATCATGCGTCGGCCCTGAACACGAAGGCATTAAGCAGTGAGATAAATCCAAGGGATGAATTCCTTAATGTTGAGAAATTACTACATGGAATCTATCTAATTGACTTTCTAATAATGGATATAAATAAAAGCTTCAATTAGAGGATTGGGGATAGCTCGTATGTTCGATTAACCTTCAGACATCATCGGATGTTCGCGTAAATCAATTCTCCCACCATAACCGCCAGCCGAATTTCCCCTCCGGCTGGCCGCCTCTGTTGCACGGCCACAACCAAAACCTCTCGTTCGTCCGATTACGCTGCGCTAATCGAACCTACAGGGCGGTGGCTGGCGCTCTATGCCGGTTGATCAAGATCGGCCATTGCCCTTTGCGAGCCGTGGATGGGCCAAACTGCGGCATCAGGGCACACTACAAGTGTGTATAAGTAAAAATTAGGCCATTATCCGAAAACCCATAAATTCTGTTTATACCGACAGCCTTGGCTGAGTTGGCGGCCACCAGCGGCGATTACGGGTGCCTGCGGGGCATCGGCCGATCTCTGGCAAACAAGCGAGGCCATCCGCGCCAGTCCTTGCCGTATATCTTGCAGAAAACGGGGTAACGTTTGGTACCTCAGGGGGAGTGGCTGCGTATTACCGGGAAATTACCCTGCTGACAGAGCCGAGCTGTTATCATTTGAGTCAGTCCCCAGCGCCGCCACGCCCCGAGAGGAGAGTCATGGATATACCTGCCGCCCCGTCCCCCGCCATCTGCCAGCTGTGTCAGGAGAAAGCAGATCTCGATTTCGACTTCACCATGGCTTTTCAGCCCATCGTCGATTGCAGCAAGCGCACCATCTTCGGCTACGAGGCGCTGGTACGAGGGCTCAACAACGAGCCGGCGCAGGGCGTGATTGCCCGGGTCAACGACGGCAACCGCTACCGCTTCGACCAGCTGTGCCGGATCAAGGCCATCGCGCTGGCGGCACGGCTCGGGATGAAGGGGATGCTGAGCATCAACTTCCTGCCCAATGCGGTCTATCGCCCGGAGCGCTGCATCCGCACCACGTTGCAGGCGGCCCGCGAGCATCTCTTTCCCATCGAGCAGATCATGTTCGAGTTCACCGAGGTGGAGCAGGTGCAGGACAACCGCCATATTCGCGGCATCGTGGATCACTATCAGGCCCTGGGCTTCAAGACGGCGATCGACGACTTTGGCGCCGGTTACTCGGGCCTGAGCCTGCTGGCCGATTTTCGCCCCGACATCATCAAACTCGATATGCACCTGCTGCGCGGCATCGACCAGGACCCGATCCGTCAGGCCATCGTTCGCCACTGTCTGGCGCTGTTTACGGAGTTGCAGATCACCCCGCTGGCGGAAGGGGTCGAGACCCGCGACGAGATGGCCTGCCTGCGGGAGATGGGCGTCAGCCTGATGCAGGGCTATCTGTTTGCCCGCCCCGGCTTCGAAACCCTGCCCGAGGTGGATTTCGCCAGCCTGTGAGCGGCGCTGGCTATCTCCCTTTGTTGTCGTTCATTCGGGCAAGGCGGCCCGGAGGGTATCCACGGGCGGACGGCAGAAAGCGCTGGACCGGGCAACCCCCTGGGCTAGGATAGGACTGTCACCCTTTGCAACCACCGCTCTGACAGGGACACCATGGCGCAGGTTTCAGGATACCGCTTCTTCGCTCTTTCACTGCTCTTGCTGCTGGCCTTCCAGGTATGGGGGGCGCAAGGCAGGGGCAACATCACACTGGTAAGCTCCCTTGAAACCAGGGAGTCCCCCTATGGTCGCTGGCTCGATCTCATCTATCGGGATGCGTTCGCCCGCCTGGGCTATGACTTCCAGTACCAGGGCTACCCCGGGGGACGGGCCCCCCTGCTGGCAGAGCAGGGACAGGTCGATGGCGAGATCCACCGCGCCGCCAGCTACCAGCAGCAGACCCGCACCCTCCAGCGCGTGCCCGAGCCCCATTTCGCCGTCTCCTATCAGGCCTATGCCCACCAGCCCGGGATCCAGCTGCAGGGGTGGCACAGCCTGCAGGGCACCGGTTATCGGGTCGAGTTTCGCCGTGGCGCCAAGCTGCCGGAGATGAAGCTGGGCAAGGTGGTGGCACCGGACCGGCTCTTTGCCATCGCCACCGCCGAGCAGGGGATGGGCAAGCTGCTCAAGGGGCGCAGTGACCTCTATGTGGAGCAGACCCTGATTGCCAGCCAGGCCCTGGCCGCCCTGACGCGCCAGGACCCGGGCTATGCCGGCATCTACTCCGCCGGGGTGATGGAGCTGGCCGATTCTTACGTCTATCTGCACGAACGGCATCAGGATCTGCTGGCCCCCCTTGCCGGCGTGATCCGGCAAATGAAGCAGGACGGCACGGTGGCGCGCTATGAGCAGCAGGCCATGGCGACTGAGGGCACCAGCCAACCTTAACGTCCTCTTTTTCCGCACGCCTTCCCGCGCCCTGACCATGCAGGAGACCCGGGGCGATCAATTCTGTCGCAGACTCATGGCCGCAGCGGGCACCCTGTTCGTCAACACCACGTTGACAAAAACGCCCCCTGTATCAGGGAACTCGCCATATAAAACCCCATCAACCTTGTGTTCATCTGGCTTGCGGCCAAAAGGCACCATGTCCGTCTGTGCATACCCCAAATCTTGCAACATCCCCCGCTCCGACCGCCCCATCATTTCGATGGAGTCCCGTCATCGTTCAGGCATATCTTCCCCTCGAGGCCCGTGCCAGGGCCCGATCACAGGAGCAATAGATAATGAAAAAAGCAGTAACGGCCGCCTTGCTGGCCATGATGATGGCGGCCTCGGTTCAGGCGGCAGACAAGGTGACCACGGTGCCGGTGCACTTCGCCAAAGGCGCGCACAGCGCCAAGGTTGACGGCACCTTCTCCGGTTATGACACCATCAACTACACCCTGGGCGCCAAAGAAGGCCAGACCATGACGGTCGCCATCACCGGCAGCACCAATGCCAACTTCAACGTCTTCGCACCGGGCGCCATCCCGGGTCAGGCCGAGGCACTGGGCGGCGGCAACGTGGACACAAAATGGCAAGGCACCCTGCCCAAGTCGGGCAAGTACCTGATCCAGGTCTACCAGATGCGCGCCACCGCCCGTAAAGGCGCCAAGGTCCCCCACTCCCTGTCGGTCGGCATTCAGTAACCGACGCCAATATTGCCTGTGTGACAAGCAAGAAGGAGCCCATGAGGCTCCTTCTTTGTCATTGTGTGCTGGCACTGCGACCCGGGTAACGGCTCAGCCCTTGTAGGCGGGCAGCAGGTCCACCATGTTGAGCAGGTGGAAGGCGGCGGTCAGCACGCCGAACAGGATCACCAGGACGATCATGAAGAGGCCGCCGGGGGCGCGGAAGCCCTCGCCACCGTCTTCACGCCGCGCCGCCCGCACCTTCCAGGCCAGCAGGGGCGGGATGATGCAGGTCCACAGGGTCGCTACGGCGCCCGCATAGCCGATGGCCACCAGGAAGCCGAACGGGAACAGCAAGGAGAGCACCAGGGGCGGCAGGAAGGTCACCGCCCAGGACTTGGCGCGGCCACCCCGGCTGTTGTCGAACTTGAACAGATCCGCCAGGTAGTCGAACACCCCGAGCCCCACCCCGATGAAGGAGGAGAGGATGGCCGCCATGGAGAAGGCGTTGAGGGCGCTGGCCACCGCCTTGGACTCGATCACCGAGCCGAGAGCCTTGAGCAGGGCATCCACGTTGCCCCCCTCCGCGATCACCGGGCCGAACTCGCTGCGGGGCAGGTTGCCAAAGACGCTCACCAGCCAGATGAGGTAAAACGCGAGCGCGATCAGGGTGCCCCCCAGAATGGCGCGGCTGGCGCGACGCTCTTCACCGTAGTAGGCGCGCATGGAGGAGACCGAATGGTGGTAGCCGAACGAGGTGAGCGCCACCGGCAGCATCACCAGGGCATAGGGAGCGTAGCTCACTTCGCTGCCCACCCGGTCCAGCAGCAAATCGAGGCGCACGTTCATCGACAGGCCCGAGATGCCGAAGGCAAAGCTCAGCCCCATCAGGATCACCAGCAACACCGAGATGCGGTCCACCGCCCGGGTGGAGTGCCACACCAGCAGGGAGAAGGCCAGGGTAAAGAGCACGGACGCCCACTGGCTGCCCATCCCCGTCATACCGTCGATGATGAGACCGGCCGAGGTGATGTAGGCATAGAGCAGGATGCCGCCGACGAAATAAACGCTGAGATTGTTGAGGGCGTTGACCCTCTCCCCCAGCAGATCCCGGGTCACGGTATCGAAGGAGACGCGCAGGGGATAGCCCCGATAGGACTCCAGCAGCATCCAGCCGGAGACCGTCATCACCACCATGGTCAGTGCCACCGCGAGCATGGACCAGAGGGTCCAGGCGCCTGCCCCCGCACTCGGCAGCCCCAGCATGCCGGCCCCCACACAGACGCCGGCAATGATGCATGCCCCGCCCACCAACGATGGTTTCTGTTCCATTACTCCCCCAAACGGATTGTCGACTGGTCACGGCACACCGCCGTGCTTCTCCTGCGTTCGCCACTGCTGGCGCCGGGGGACTTTACCCTGCATGCCTTCGGGTATCAAATCCGGAGGGGAAATGGGGGGAAACGGGCCGGATCCTGCGCCCCATCCGTGGAATATGTTCGGGATGGGGCCAGGTTCAGCACACCAGGGTCAGCCGGTGTAGACGGGCAGCAGACCCGCCATGGCCATCAGGTGGAAGATGGCGGTAAGCACCCCGAAGACGATGACGGCCACCACCATGGGCTGGCCGCCGGGGGCCTTGAACCCCGCCTCGTCCGGGGCCAGCTCCCGGGACTTCTTCGCCAGCAGGGCCGGGATGATGCAGGCCCAGACGGTCGCCGCGGCCCCGGCATAGCCGATGGCCACCACGAAGCCGAACGGGAACATCAGGGAGAGCGCCAGGGGGGGCAGGAAGGTCACCGCCCAGGATTTGGCCCGCCCCCGGCGGCTGTTGTCGAACCGGAACAGATCCGCCAGATAGTCGAACACCCCGAGCCCCACCCCGATGAAGGAGGAGAGGATGGCCGCCATGGAGAAGAGGTTGATGGCCTGGGAGACCTGCCTGGACTCGATCACCGAGGCCAGCGCCCATAGCAGCACATCCACGTCGCCCCCCTTGGCGATGACGGGGCCGAAGGCGGAGCGAGGCAGGTTGCCGAAGATGCTGAGCAGCCACAGCAGATAGAGGGCCAGGGCGATCAGGGTTCCCCCCAGGATCGCCTGCCTGGCTTTCTGCTCCTCGCCGTAATAGGCGCGCATGGAGGCCACCGAGTGGTGGTAGCCAAACGAGGTGAGCGCCACCGGCAACATGGCCAGGGCATAGGGGGCGCGGCCCAGCTCCTCGGCAAAGGAGTTGAACAGCTTGGCGGTGTCGACCTTGCTGGCAAGCCCGGAGACCCCGAACACGAAGCTCAGCACCATAAAAACGATCAGGACGACCGAAATCCTGTCCACCGCCCGGGTCGAATGCCAGACGAACCAGGAGAACACCAGCACGAACAGCACCGAGGCCAGCTGGCTATTGATGCCCAGCAGGCCGCCCAGGATGAGGCCCGACGAGGTGATGTAGGCATAGAGCAAAATGCCGCCCACGAAATAGACGGTGAGGTTGTTGAAGAGATTGATCCTGTGACCGAGCAGATCCTTGGTCACCGAGTTGAAGGAGGCAGTCAATGCGTAGGGTTTCAGGGCTTCCAGCAGCATCCAGCCTGAAACCGTCATGACGACCATGGTAAGAATGATGGCGAGGGTTGACCAGCTGGTCCAGGCCCCGGCTCCCGCGCTCGGCAGCCCCAGCATGCCAGCACCGACACAGACGCTGGCAATGATGCAGGCCCCTCCAATGACGGACGGTGTTGATGTCATGTGTGTCACTCCACATCTTTCACAGAGCAGTGAAAAAAAAGGGCACAGAAAAATCTGTGCCCCTGACTCGTTATGCTTCTATCAATTTTTTCTGCGTCTTGCCGGCTGACGGGTCGTTATGCTCGACCTCTTTCAGTCTGGCGGTGAAGTGGCGCAGCACCGCCGGCTCGTAAATGAAGTCCAGCCCCTTCACCCGGTGGGCGTTCTTCTTCACCTCGCCGAAGGCCTCGATGACAAAGTCCATGTGGGTCTGGGTATAGGTGGCACGGGGGATGGTCAGGCGCAGCAGCTCCGCCGGGCAGGGGTGCTGCTTGCCGGTGGCGGGGTCGCGCCCCAGCAGCAGGGAACCTATCTCCACCGCCCGGATGCCGGCGACCTTGTAGAGCTCGCAGGCCAGGGCGTGGGCCGGGAACTGATCCGCCGGGATGTGGGGCAGCAGCTTGCCCGCATCCACGAAGGCCGCATGGCCCCCTGCCTGCTGGCACACCACGCCGATGGCCTCCAGCCCGTCCACCAGGTACTGCACCTGGCCGATGCGATAGGCCAGCCAGTCCTGGCGCATGCCGTCCCGCAGGCCCACCGCCAGGCGCTCCATGGCGCCCCCTTCCAGGCCGCCATAGGTCGGGAAGCCCTCCTGCACCACGCACAGGGTGCGGCACTCGGTGTAGACGTCCAGCATGCTGTCATCCTTGAAGCACAGCAGCCCCCCCATCTGCACCATGGCATCCTTCTTCGCCGACATGGCGAGGCCGTCGGCGTACTTGTAGGACTCCCTGGTGATCTCCTCGATGGTCCAGTTCGCGTAGCCGGGCTCCCGCTGCTGGATGAAGTAGGCGTTCTCGGCGAAGCGGGCGGAGTCCATGATGACGGGGATGTCGTACTTTCTGGCGATCTCGTACACCGCCTTCAGGTTGGCAATGGAGACCGGCTGCCCCCCGGCGGAGTTGCAGGTGATGGTGCTGACGATGTAGGGCACGTTGGCGGGGCCCGCCTCCAGGATGGCCTCTTCCAGCTTCACCAGATCGAAGTTGCCTTTGAAGTCGGCGGTGACCGAGGTATCGAACGCTTCCCTGGTGTAGACGTTCTTCGCCACGCAGCAGTTGATCTGGGTGTGGCCCTGGGTGGTGTCGAAGAAGTAGTTGGAGAGGGCCACCATCTTCTTGCGATCCAGCCCCTTCTCCTGCTCCCGCTTCTTGATGAGCACGGGGATGTAAATCTGCTCGGCGCCGCGCCCCTGATGAGTGGGGATGGTCAGGGAGTAGCCGAAGATCTCCTGCACCGCCTGTTGCAGGGCATAGTAGCTGCGGCTGCCGCTGTAGGCCTCGTCACCGCGCAGCATGGCGGCCTGCATGTCCTGGGTGATGGCGCCGGTGCCGCTGTCGGTCAGCAGGTCGATGAAGACGTCTTCGCTGTCCAGCAGGAAGGGGTTCATGCCCGCCCGGACAATGGCCTCTTCCCGATAGGCACGGGTGGTGCGCTTGACCGGCTCGATGACACGAATACGGAAGGGTTCGGGCAGATGCTTGAAGTTTTCCATAATATAAACACCCCAGATTTAAATATTTAGAATGAGTCTCTTCCCCCGCCGAAAATAAAATGTCCGGCAGGTGGGAAATATTGGGAAATGGGTGCACGACATCGCCTCGCCAGAATAAACAGGCGAAGACGGGTGCAGCTATTTCAGTTCAGGAATGGAGGCGGGCTCGTGGCATGGCAGGCATGCCGCGCCGCCGCGGGGAATTACAGCGGGAAGAAGAACGCGATCTTATGGTCCAGGGTAAACCACTTGGGATAGCTGACCTTGATATTCATGTTGTTGCTCATCCAATTGATATTAACAACGCCAAATAACAGCACCCATTATGGTGGGGAGCGCTATATGATCAATTGCAATATGAGCAAAGTGGGATGGCGCTAACAATTTGGCGGGGGATTTTTATACAGCTTATTATCGCCAATCCGAAAGATCCCCCCATCATCCACCTTTTGCCCTTTCCCCCCTCAGTGGCTCAGCCAGGGCAGCCGCTGCAACAACTCGTAGCGGTCAGGGATCGGTGTCTGGCTGACCCAGAGATCCAGCAAGCCATAGGAGAGCAGCGGCAACACCAGCAGCAACAGGCAGAGCAGCCCCAGCAGCTGTCGAGGGGCGAGCCGGCGCCCTCGCGTGCCAAGATGCAGGGCATCGGCCCGCTTGGGGCAAGCGGCCACGCAGCTCTGGCAACTGGTGCACTCGAGGCTCTGCACCGCGATGAGCTGGTGCACCTGGATGCGCGAGGGGCAGGCCCGGCTGCACTTGTCACAATCGTGGCCCGCACTTCGCAGGCAGCGGTCCGGGTCGCGGCGAATGCGCAATGGGGTCAGCAGGCCGAGCAGGGCGAACCAGGCGCCATAGGGGCAGAGGTAGCGGCAGAACCCTTGCCGAAAGGTAGCGGTGAGCAGCAGCACCCAGCCAAGGCACAGGCCCGAGATCAGGGTCAGGTTGAAGAAGAAGGCCCCCATCTTCATGTCCGCCGCCTGATGGTAGGGGCTGGCGAGGTAGCCGGACAGGGCGGCGGCGGGTACCGCCAGCAATATGATGAAGAGCAGAAAGCCGAGCACCAGAAACTTCTGCCCGCGCAACACGGCATCGAGCCAGCGCGGCGGGGTCCACTCCCCCGGCAACAGGCGCGAGCGCAGGCCGTGCAGCCACTCCCCCACCAGCCCGAGCGGGCAGAACCAGGCACAAAACGCCCGACCCAGCAGCAGGGCCGACAGGGAAAGCACCAGCACGGTGACGGTGGCCGCCGGGTGATGGGGGTCCGTCAGCCCCTGCCCGAGCCAGGCCCGCAGCCCGAGACCACCTGCGATGGGCAGGAAACCGTCCACCACGTCGGGGCGCACCAGCCAGGGGGTCATCCCCAGCCCCAACTGTCCGATATGAACAACATATTGAACCGCCACCAACACCCAACACAGCAACAATAGCTGCCTGGTGGCCGTTCTGAGACGTTGACTGTCTATGTGGGCCAGCATGAGTAGGGGGCGATAGCGCAGCCAGAGCGCCAGGGTCGTGGCCACCAGCCCCAGTGCGAGCCAGAGTACCGAATCCGCCACCAGCAGCCAGAGCGCGGCGGCCAACAGCAGAGAGAGAGTCCAGCCCCAACCGCTGCGGCCCTGCCACAACAACAGAACCAGATAGACCAGACCCGAGGTCATGGTCAGGGCTTCCAACAGGCTCATGCTTCCCTCACAGTGCTCATCCGAATCGAGGGGGCAGGATAACCAACATCTGAGTTGATGATTTTGATCTGCATGGGCAGAGGGGGCATTTGCCCGCTCCGCCCCCTCAGCCTTAAACCCCGTTATTTGCGGCTGTGGAACAGCGGCTGGTCGGATTCGGCCTGCTCGGCCCAGAAGTGGATGTTGAAGCGGGCATCCTCCGACAGCTCGACCCTGTGCCAGTACTGGGGCGGGCTGGTGGCAAACTCCCCGGCCCGGATCACAAGGGTGATCTCGGGCTCTTCGGCCTGCTCATCGGCAAAGCCGTGATAGGTGACGGTGCCTTCCATCACGCAGAGTTGGCCAAACACGCCGGCCGCGGTGTTGTGGTGGGTGAGCAGGGCCTGGGGCACATTCTCGCGGGTGAAGAAGGGGGTGGAGCGACGCACCACCCAGTGAGACGGGATCAGTTGCATGGCCATATCGGTTCTCCTTGAGTGGCCGGGTCGACCCGGCCGGTGCAATGAAAGGGGTTAACGGGGCAGCTGGCGCAGCAGCGGGAAGGCGGCACTCATCTGATCCCCACCCACCACGAAGCCGCACAGCTTGCCATCTTCGCCGTGCGCCTCGGCCACCATGCCGTGACTGTTCCAGCGGCACTGCCAGGCAAGATCCTCGCCCCGGGTGCGGCCAGCCAGTTGCAGCGGGTAGCGCGGCGTCTTCACCTTCACCAGCATGGGGGGCAGGGTCAGCGGGGTCGGCGTGCCGAGCAGGGTGCGCGCCAGCGCATTGGCCCCCAGCACGATGGGTTGCAGGAAGGGGAGCAGCTGGCCCTGCCACTGCACGCAATCCCCCAGGGCGAAGATATGGGGATCGCTGGTCTGCAGCCGATCATCGACCAGGATGCCGCGCTCCACTGCCAGCCCGGCCCCCCGGGCCAGGGCCAGATTCGGCCTCAGGCCGATGGCGGCGATCACCAGATCCTGCTCGCTGACGCGCCCGTCACTCAGGGTGACGCGCCAGCCATCCCCCGGCTGGGCATCTATCCTGGCGAGACCTGTCCCGAACTGCAGGCTGACCCTCTGGCTGCGCAGCGCCTGTTGCAGCGGCTGGGTCAGAGTGGCGGGCAGCAGGGCGCTTAGCGGGCTGTCGGCCAGATCCAGCAGGGTGACCTCGCGGCCATCGCTCGCCATGTCCATCGCCAGCTCGCAGCCGATGAGCCCCGCCCCCAGCACCAGGATGCGGCGGGCCTGGCGCAGTTGCGCCTCGATGGCGGCGTACTCCTGCTGGCTGTTGAGGGTGACCAGGGATTCGCTGCCCGGCAGATCGGGGCGCGCCGCGCTCGCCCCGGTGGCCAGCACCAGCTGGCCGTAGGGGAATTCCCCTCGTGCGGTCAGCACCAACCGCCGGGCAGGGTCGATGCCATGCACCGGGCAGTGGGGCAGCAGCGCGATGCGCTGCTGCTCGGCAAAATCGCTGCCGCTCTGGCGGGTCATGGCTGCGGCAGGGCAGCCCCGACTCACCACGTGGCTCAAGTCCGGCTTGTTGTACTCATCGCCGCTGTCGGCGGTGATGAGGCGGATGGGCTGCTCGGCGTTAAGTTTGCGCAGGCTCTTGACCAGCTGCTGGGCGGCGAAGCCGCTGCCGATCACCACTATCTCCCGGCTGATGCCGGCGTCACTCTGCGTTGCTGCGCTCATACACAGACCTCCACGGCGCAGGGTTCAAATACCTCCTTGCCGATGCCGCAACCCGGGCAGAGGAAGCTGTCAGGTACCTGGGCCCAGGGGGTGCCCGGCGCCACCAGCTGATCCGGCTCACCCAGCGCCGGGTCATAGACCCACTGGCAGACGGTGCAGAGCATGGCCTGATCATCGTCCCATTCGGCGGCGGCCGCTGCGGCTTGCGGCTCAACAGCAGGCATCGCGGGGACGGGTACCACCGCCGCATGAGTAGCGGTGATCGGGCGGGGTGCGTCCAGCGGGTGTAACGCCCACTGACGGGCGAGCTGGCGGCCATGCTCGCGGCATTCGGCCAGCGCCGAGCCATCCGGGCGCCACTTGCCCTTGAGTGAGAGGCTGATGTCGAAACCTGCATCCATCAATCGGGTCTGGATCCGGTCCACCGCACCGCCGGTCCAGCCGTAGCTGCCGAAGGCCGAGGCACGCTTGTTGCGAAAACGCAGGCCGGTGATCTCTTCGAGCATGCCCGCCACCTTGGGCATCATGACGTTGTTCATGGTGGAGGAGCCCACCAGTATCCCCTTGGAGCGGAACACCTGGGTCAGGATCTCGTTCTTGTCGTGGCGGGCCACGTTGTAGATCTTCACCGCCACGCCCGGGTCCACCTCGTGGATGCCCTGGGCGATGGCGTCCGCCATCATGCGGGTGTTGTTGGACATGGAGTCGTAGAAGAGAGTGATGCGATCTTCCTGATAGTGGTCGGCCCACTCCAGGTATTTCAGGATGATCTGGGTGGGGTCCTCGCGCCAGACGATGCCGTGGGAGGTGGCCACCATGCTCACCGGCAGGTTGAAGCCGAGCACCTCCTTGATCTTGGCGGTCACCAGGGGGCTGAAGGGGGTGAGGATGTTGGCGTAGTAGCGCTGGCACTGCTCCATCAGCTCGGTCTGGTCCACCTCGTCATTGAACAGGTGCTCGTCGCAGTAGTGCTGGCCGAAGGCGTCGTTGGAGAAGAGCACCGCATCCTCGGTCATGTAGGTCATCATGCTGTCGGGCCAGTGCAGCATGGGGGTCTCGATGAATACCAGCTGCTTGCCGTTGCCGATGTCCAGGCTGTCACCGGTCTTGACCGGGTGGAAGTTCCACTCCGGGTGGTGATGATGGCCGGTGATGGAGTCGATGGCGTTGTGGGTACAGTAGATGGGGGTGCCGGGGATACGGGCCATCAGCTCGGTCAGGGCGCCGGCGTGATCCTCCTCGGCGTGGTTGATCACCACGTAGTCGATGGCGGCGAGATCGATCTCGGCCGCCAGGTTCTGCACGAACTCCCGGCTGAACTTGTGATCGACGGTGTCGATCAGCACGTTTTTCCCTTCGCGGATGAGGTAGCTGTTGTAGCTGGTGCCCTTGTGGGTCTTGTACTCGGTGCCGTGGAAGTCGCGTACCTCCCAGTCCCGTTGGCCGACCCAGTGGATGTTGTTCTTGACGTGAATGCTCATCAGGCAGTTCCTCGAATGCAATAGTGGATGTTCAACTGAACCAGCTATTGCAGCGGACGTGCCAAATTGTAACCCATTGTTTTTAATGGCTTAGCATATCTCTCGTTGTCATTAAGACACCAGACCTTTATAGTCAAAATCACAAACACACTGTCATTTGGACAATTATCGTGATCTCGACCGACAGCCTGGCGCGCATCGCCCTCGACCTGCAACTCGGCATCTCCCATCAGGACCGCTTCCACCGTCTGATCCAGAGCGTGCGCAGCCTGCTGAAATCGGATGCCTCGGCCCTGCTGCGCTACGAGGGGGGCCAGTTCATCCCGCTGGCCATCGACGGCCTGATGCAGGACGTGCTGGGGCGCCGCTTCGCCCTCAAGGATCACCCGCGCCTCGAGGCCATCGCCCGCGCCGGGGATGTGGTGCGCTTCCCTGCCGACAGCGCCCTGCCCGACCCCTATGACGGCCTGCTGCCGGATCACGACGACTTCAAGGTGCACGCCTGCGTCGGCCTGCCGCTCTTCTCGGATCAGGCGCTGATCGGCGCCCTGACCATAGACGGCATGAACCCGGCCCAGTTCGACGGCATCAGCGACGAGGAGCTGCGTCTGGTGGGGGCCCTGGCCGCCGCCGCCCTCGACAACGCCCTGCTGCTGGAGCGGCTCGCCCGCCAGAGCAGCGAGCCCCTGGTCCCCGGCACCCGGCCCGGCCCTGAGCAGCCGGAGATGATAGGCCACTCCCCCGCCATGGCCCGGTTGCGCCACGAGATAGACGTGGTGGCAAGCTCGGAGCTGAACGTGCTGATTTTGGGGGAGACGGGGGTCGGCAAGGAGCTGATCGCCAAGGCGGTGCATGGCGGTTCCCAGCGTGCCAAGGCCCCGCTGGTCTACCTCAACTGCGCCGCCCTGCCCGAATCCGTGGCCGAGAGCGAGCTGTTCGGTCACGTGAAGGGGGCCTTCACCGGCGCCATCCACAATCGGGCGGGCAAGTTCGAGCTCGCGGACAAGGGCACCCTGTTTCTCGACGAGATAGGGGAGCTCTCCCTGGCGCTGCAGGCCAAGCTGCTGCGGGTGCTGCAATACGGCGATCTGCAGCGGATCGGTGACGACACCCCGCTCAAGGTGAATGTGCGTATCCTGGCGGCCACCAACCGGGATCTGAAGCAGGCGGTGGTCGAGGGGCAGTTTCGGGCCGACCTCTACCACCGGCTGAGCGTCTTCCCGATCCACGCCCCGGCACTGCGGGAACGCCCAGGCGACATTCCCCTGCTGGCCGGTTACTTTTGCGAGCGCTGCCGGCTCGGCCTGGGGCTGGAGCGGCTGCGTATCCAGCCACAAGCGCTGCAACTGCTCGAGCGCCACGACTGGCCCGGCAACGTGCGGGAGCTGGAGCACGCCATCCACCGCGCCGCCGTGCTGGCCAGGGCCGAACAGGGGAGCCCCTCGCCGACCCTGGAACCCCACCACTTCAACCTGGGACCGACGGGCTCATCCCTGCCCGCCGACACCGTCAGCCAGCCCGCCTCCCCGGCCATTGCCGACCTTGGCCTTCGCGCCGCCACCGATCTGTTCCAGCGCCAGCTCATCGAGCAGACCCTGACGGCCCATGACGGCAACTGGGCCGCCACCGCCCGGGCGCTGGATCTGGACGGCGGCAACCTGCACCGCCTCGCCAGGCGGCTCGGCCTCAAGGCCTGACGCCCCCAGATTCGAGAGGGGCCCAAAAACAGAAACCCCCTCGCTGGCGAGGGGGTTTCTTGTTCATGGCACCCGTGGCGCCGTCAGCGCAGGGACTTGACCGAGCGGCGGACAATGAGCTCGGGCTGCACCGTCATGGACTCCACTTCCAGCTCCTTGTTGCGGATCCGGCTCACCAGTTGTTGCACCGCCAGCAGACCGAGCTCGGCCTTGGGGTGGCGGATGGTGGTGAGCGGCGGGCTGGAGAAGCGCGCCATCTCCACATCGTCATAGCCGATCATGGAGATATCGTCCGGCACCTTGACCCCGGCCTCCCAGGCGGCGCAGATGGCACCGATGGCCATGGGATCGTCGAAGGCAAAGACCGCGGTCGGGCGAGGGGTGAGGGCCAGGATGCGCTGCATGGCATCGAAGCCGCTCTGGCTCTCGTAGTCCCCTTCGAAGATCTGCTCTTCTTTCAGGGTCATCCCCTGTTCAGCCAGGGCATCGCGCACCCCGTCCAGCCGTTGCTGGGTGGTCGGCTTGGCGAGATGGCCGGTGATGCAGACGATGTTGGTGTGGCCCTGCTCCAGCAGATGGCGCACCGCCAGACGCGCGCCGATGCGGGCGTTGTCGTTGATCACGTTGGCGAAATCGCACTCGTTGCCCCAGTCCAGCACCACTTGCGGCACGTTTTTGTGGATACGCAGCATGTCCCTGAACTGGGTGTCGATATCGGTCCCCAGCACCAGCAGACCGTCGACCCGCTTCTCCATCAGCATGCGCAGATAGTGCTGCTGGCGGGGCGGCTGGTTCTCGGTGTTGCACAGGATCAGGCTGTAACCCTGCTCGAAGCAGTAGGCTTCCACCCCCTGTACCACTTCCGCGAAGAAGGGGTTGGCACTGGTGGTCACCAGCATGCCAATGGTCTTGGTCGAATTGATCTTGAGACTGCGCGCCACCGAGTTGGGCGCGTAGTTCAGCTCTGCCACCGCCTCAAGCACTTTCTGGGTTGCGTCTTCGCTGACCCGACGGGTGTGATTGAGTACATGTGAGACGGTGGAGATGGATACGCCTGCGCGCGAGGCGACATCCTTGATAGTTGCCATCTCTGTCTCCTGAATAACAAAGGCGGAACAGTAGCAGATTTCCCGAATAAAGGCTTGGTTTTAACGGGCGCTGCCAGTGAATTATCAATGCTGGCTAATCTATGCGGTCATTTCTTTTTGCGCAAACGGATTTTGGTCAAAATGAGAGCGGACGCAGAATGAAATATCGTCAGTTTTTTACTCTGGAAATTGTCACCATGACAATTTGTTAACTGTATGTTGCACCATCACAGCGACATTAAACTCCAATAAACAGCAATAAACTGCGTGTTAGTTTCACAAAACCCCTCTCGCGCCTGCTCCGGTTAGTATCTTTAACATCTTGTTATTGCCCGGCGAGGAATGATAGAACCTTATCTATCGCCGGGCTGGCGGGACACAGGCTCGGAATGACGTGCATAAAATGAAACAATTCACTGATTAAGGGACGAATCAATGCATAACTTCAGCAAAATGGCAGTCAGAGCAGCGGTTTCTTTGGCTCTGTTTGGATCAGTTTCCATGGCCAATGCGGCCGATACCATCAAGATCGGCATTGCCGGCCCCCTGACCGGCCCGGTCGCCCAGTACGGTGACATGCAGTTCACCGGCGGCAAGATGGCGGTCGAGCAGATCAACAAGGCGGGCGGCATTAAGGGCAAGCAGATCGAAGCCGTCATCTATGACGATGCCTGCGATCCCAAGCAGGCCGTGGCCATCGCCAACAAGGTGATCAACGACGGCGTCAAGTTCGTGGTCGGCCACCTCTGCTCCGACAACACCCTGCCCGCCTCCGACATCTATGAAGATGAAGGGGTCCTGATGGTCACCCCCGCCTCCACCAACCCCAAGATCACCGAGCGCGGTTACCAGCTGACCCTGCGTACCATCGGTCTGGACAGCGACCAGGGCCCGACCGCCGCCAAGTACATCATCGAGCAGGTCAAACCCCAGCGCGTGGCCGTCATCCACGACAAGAAACAGTACGGCGAAGGCATCGCCTCCAGCGTGAAAGCCGCGCTGGACAAGGCAGGCGTCAAGGTCGTTGCCTATGAGGGCATCACCGCCGGCGACAAGGACTTCTCCGCCCTGATCGCCAAGCTGCAAAAAGAGAACGTCGACTTCGTCTACTACGGCGGCTACCACCCGGAGCTGGGTCTGATCCTGCGCCAGGCTGGCGAGAAGGGTCTGAAGGCCAAGTTCATGGGTCCGGAAGGCGTGGGCAACAAGGACATCTCCGCCATCGGCGGCCCGGCTTCCGAAGGCCTGCTGGTGACCCTGCCGAACAAATATGACCTGGTGCCGGCCAACGCCCCCATCGTAGAAGCGTTCAAGGCCAAGGGTCAGGACTCCTCCGGTCCGTTCGTCTGGACCACCTACGCCGCCATGCAGGCCCTGGCGGCCGGTATCGCCAAGGCGGGCGAGGATGATCCGGCTGCCGTCGCTGCCGCCATCAAGGCCGCACCGATCGACACCGTGATGGGCCCCCTGACCTGGGCGCCGAACGGTGACCTGAAAGGCTTCGAATTCGGTGTGTTCCAGTGGCACGCCGACGGTACCTCCACTCAACTCAAATAATCTGCCGGTCGGGGTGACGTGAGTCACCCCTCCTTTCTTTGCGGGCAAGTACACAGGGAACGCGGTATGTCCGAACACCTTCTTTATCTGGTTCAGCAGTTGCTGAACGGATTGACCATAGGCAGCACCTATGCGTTGATCGCCATCGGCTACACCATGGTCTACGGCATCATCGGCATGATCAACTTCGCCCACGGCGAGGTCTACATGATCGGCTCCTATGTCGCCTTCATGGTGATGGCCGGGCTCATGATGATGGGCATCGACAGCACCGTGCTGCTGCTGGGGGGCGCCTTCCTGGTCAGCATCATCATCACCGGCAGCTATGGCTGGTCCATAGAGCGGGTGGCCTATCGTCCACTGCGGGGCGGCAACCGCCTGATCCCCCTCATCTCCGCCATCGGCATGTCGATCTTCCTGCAGAACATGATGCGGATGGCCCAGGGCTCGCGTGACATCGCCATGCCCACTCTGATCTCCGGGGGCTGGACCCTCGGCGGCGAGGATGGCTTCCAGGCCAGCCTCTCCTACATGCAGCTCATCATCTTCGTGGTGACCTTCGTCACCATGCTGGCGTTGACCCAGTTCATCGGCCGCTCCCGCATGGGGCGTGCCTGCCGTGCCTGTTCCGAAGACATCAAGATGGCCAACCTGTTAGGGATAGACACCCACGTGGTCATCTCCATCACCTTCGTGCTGGGGGCCGCCCTGGCCGCCGTCGCGGGGGTGCTGCTCGGCATGTACTACGGTGTCATCAACCCCTATCTCGGCTTCATGGCGGGCTTGAAGGCCTTCACTGCCGCGGTATTGGGCGGCATCGGCAGCATTCCCGGTGCCGTACTGGGCGGCCTGCTGCTCGGCGTGGTGGAAGCGCTCACCGCGGGCTATCTCAGCACCGAGTACAAGGATGTGATGGCGTTCGCCCTGCTCATCTTCGTGTTGCTCTTCATGCCCACCGGCATCCTGGGTCGTCCGGAGGTCGAGAAGGTATGAAAAACCAATCTATGCATGCCCTCGTGCTGCTGTTCATGACCATCACTGGCATTCTCGGCCGTCCGGAAGTGGAGAAAGTCTGATGAAACGTCAATTTATCCATGCCTGCATCGCCAGCCTGGTGCTGCTGGTGCTCTCCTTCTGGCTGCTCGGCTTCAAGCTGGAGACCGATGGCTCCCGCCTGCTGGTGGTGAGCCGCCTCGATGTGTCGCTGGCCTGGCTGCTGGGGGGCGCCACCATCGTCTTCTGGTTCCAGATGCTGCGCGGCCAGATAAGCCGGCTGTTCCAGGCTTCCATCAGCGGCTTCTCCGTCGGCTTCACCAAGCTGGTGCTGCCAAGCCCCGAAGAGGCCCCCAAGCTCTATAACCTCACCGCCGTGCTGGTGCTGCTGTTTGCGGTGAGCTGGCCCTTCATGGCCTCTCGCGGCGCCATCGATCTGGCCACCCTCACCCTGATTTACATCATGCTGGGGCTGGGACTGAACGTGGTGGTGGGCCTCGCCGGTCTGCTCGACCTCGGCTACGTCGGCTTCTATGCGGTCGGCGCCTACAGCTACGCCCTGCTCAACACCTACTTCGGTCTGAGCTTCTGGGAGTGTCTGCCCATCGCCGGTCTGCTGGCGGCCACCTTCGGCTTCCTGCTCGGGTTCCCGGTGCTGCGGCTGCGGGGGGACTACCTGGCCATCGTCACCCTGGGCTTTGGCGAGATCATCCGCATCCTGCTCAACAACATGACCACCCTGACCGGCGGTCCGAACGGGATCTCCGGCATTCCGAAACCGACTCTGGGGGGGCTCGAGTTCAACCGCACCGTCAAGGACGGGGGCTTTGGCACCTTCCACGACTTCTTCGGCATCGCCTACAACGCCAACCACAAGGTGATCTTCCTCTACCTGATGGCCCTGGTGCTGGTAGTGGCGACCCTGTTCGTCATCAACCGCCTGCTGCGCATGCCGCTCGGCCGTGCCTGGGAGGCGCTGCGGGAAGACGAGATCGCCTGTAAGTCCCTGGGGCTCAACCCCACCATCATCAAGCTGACCGCCTTCACCATAGGCGCCTGCTTCGCGGGCTTTGCCGGCAGTTTCTTCGCCTCCCGCCAGGGCTTCATTAGCCCGGAATCCTTCGTCTTCATCGAGTCGGCCATCGTCCTTGCGATTGTAGTGCTGGGGGGCATGGGATCCCAGATCGGGGTGGTGCTGGCTGCCATCGTGATGACGGTGCTGCCGGAGCTCGCCCGCGAGTTCAACGAATATCGCATGCTGATGTTCGGTCTCTTGATGGTATTCATGATGATCTGGCGGCCGCAGGGACTGCTGCCCATGAGTCGACCCCATATGGAGCTGCGTAAATGAGCAACAATCAACCATTGTTGGATGTCTCAGATCTGTCGATGCGCTTTGGCGGGCTGCTCGCGGTCAACGGCGTCAAGCTGGATGTGGAAAAGGGGGAGGTGATCTCCATCATAGGCCCCAACGGGGCGGGCAAGACCACCATCTTCAACTGCCTGACCGGCTTCTATCGCCCGAGTGGCGGTGTCATTCGCTACAAGGGTGAGGAGATCCAGGGGTTGCCCGGCCACCTCATCGCCCGCAAGGGCATAGTGCGGACTTTCCAGCACGTGCGCCTGTTCAAGGAGATGACAGCGGTAGAAAACCTGCTGGTGGCCCAGCACAGGCATCTCAATACCGGCTTCATCGCCGGCCTGTTCAAGACCCCCTCCTTCCGCCGTGCCGAGAAAGAGGGGCTGGAGCAGTCCGCCTTCTGGCTGGAAAAGGTGGGCCTCAAGGATCTCGCCAACCGCGCCGCGGGCAACCTGGCTTACGGCCAGCAGCGCCGCCTCGAGATCGCCCGCTGCATGGCGACCCGGCCCGAACTGCTGATGCTGGATGAACCGGCCGCAGGCCTCAACCCCAAGGAGACCGACGAGCTCAACGAGCTCATCTCCAACCTGAGGGACGAGTTCGGGGTCTCGGTGCTGCTGATCGAGCACGACATGAAGCTGGTGATGGAGATCTCCAACCGCATCTTCGTGGTCAACCAGGGCACCCCGCTGGCCCACGGCAAACCGGACGAAATCCGCAGCAATCCGGCGGTGATCAAGGCCTATCTGGGCGAGTCGTAAGGACAAAAAGATGTTAGAACTTCGCAACGTATCGACCCACTACGGCAAAATTCAGGCGCTGCACGACGTCAGCGTCGAGGTGAAAGAGGGGGAAATCGTCACCCTGATCGGCGCCAACGGCGCCGGCAAGACCACTCTGCTGATGACCCTGTGTGGCGAGCCCAAGCCCAGCAGCGGTTCCATCTGGTTCGAGGGGGAGCAGATAGACTCCCTCACCACCGCCCGCATCATGCGCAAGGACATCGCCGTGGTGCCAGAGGGGCGCCGCATCTTCGCCCGCCTCACGGTGGAGGAGAACCTGCTGATGGGGGCCTTCTTCGTCGACAAGGCGGAGCAGCGCGGCCTGCTGGATCAGATTTTTACCCTGTTCCCCCGCCTGCACGAGCGGCTGGAGCAGCGGGCAGGCACCATGTCCGGCGGCGAGCAGCAGATGCTGGCCATCGGCCGCGCCCTGATGAGCAAGCCGCGCCTGCTGCTGCTGGATGAACCCTCCCTGGGACTCGCGCCCATCGTCATCCAACAGATCTTCGACACCATAGAGCAACTGCGCCAGAAGGGGATGACCATCTTCCTGGTGGAGCAGAACGCGAACCAGGCGCTCAAGCTGGCGGATCGCGGCTATGTGCTGGAGAACGGCCGGGTGGTGCTGCAAGACACGGGAGAGGCCCTTCTGGCCAACCCCGCCGTCCGCCAGGCCTATCTCGGCGGCTGAGGATGCAGCAACCATCGTCACCCTTCCCCTGCCGCGCTCCCCGAGCCCGGCAGGGGAACAGCCCCCCGCCGAGGAGCACATTGTGAGCCGTGCGCGGGCGACGCAGGATCAGCACCACTTCTGGCACGATCCCGCCCTGCCCTTCATCGAGGCGCGGGCGGTGCAGGATGGCCGGCGCGTCTGCTACGACAAGCACAGCCACCCCCACTTCTCCATCGGCGCCATCACCGGCGGCCACAGCCACTACCTCAACCAGCGCAGCCTGCAAGAGGTCGGCCGCGGCAGCCTGGTGCTGATGAACCCGGAAGAGGTGCACGCCTGCAATCCCGTCGCGGACCAGCCCTGGTCCTATCTGATGTTCTACATCGACAACCTCTGGTTGCAGCGCCAGCAGGAGGAGGCCGGGCTCGGCAACGCGTTTCGCCCCTTCGACATGACCGCAAGCCGGGATCCCCTGCTCTACCAGGGACTCTGCCGGCTTCATCGGCAACTGGTGGAGGAGCCGGATCCCCTGGCTCGCGAAGTGGCCTGCCACCTCTTCAGCCGCCAGCTTCTGGCCAGGCTCACCCCGGCCAAGTGGGATGACCGCCCTCCCCAGCACCTGCAGCGAGCCGCCGAGCTGATGCAGGACGAGAGTGCCTGCGCCCTCACCCTGGCACAGCTGAGTGCGGTGGCCGGGCTTACCCCTTCCCACTTCGTGCGCGCCTTCAGCCGCCATTACGGCATGACGCCCCACGCCTACCTGCTCGATCAGCGCATTCGCCACGCCCGCACCCTGCTGCGCCAGGGGCAGCCCCTGGCGGAAGTGGCCCTTGCCAGCGGTTTTGCCGATCAGGCCCACTTCCAGCGCCAGTTCAAACGCCGGGTGGCAGCCACCCCGGGCCAGTACAGAGCGCAGCTCGCCCCTCAGGACGAGCGCACCAGATAGGCGGCGCTGAGCAGCAGCAAGAGCGCCATGGCCCGATTGAACCAGCGCAACCGGCGAGGAGAGACCAGCCACCCCTGCAATCGACTGCCCGCATAGGCCCAGCAGGCGATGGAGCCGAGGCAGATCACCAGATAGATGCCGGTAAAGAGGGCGATCTGGCTCATGCCGCCCGCGATCCCATAGGCTCCCATCCCCATGCTGGCGGCAAGCCAGGCCTTGGGATTGAGCCACTGCATCAGGGCCCCGTACCAGAAGGCGGGGGGTACGCCCTCCACTTCCTCCACCTCGCCGCTGTCCACCAGCAACTGCCAGGCCATCCAGCCGAGAAAGAGCACGCCGCCCCAGTGAATGGCCCCCAGCGCCACAGGCCAGCGGGACAGGGCGCCGCCAAGACCCAGCCCCATCAGCAGGAGCAGCAGGATGAAGCCGAGGGTGGCCCCCACCACGTGGCGCAGGCTGGCCGTGAAACCGTACCGGGCGCCGGTGCCAAGGGCGACCAGATTGACCGGCCCCGGGGAGATGGACATGGCCAGGGCAAACCCGGCCATGGATAACAGCAGACTGAATTCCATGGATGATGCTCGTTCAATTGAGGGAAGTCCGAGCCTACCCGGCCCGGGCGGCCCGATATTGAAGAAAATTGCGATCCCCTGGATGCCGCCCCCATTGCACACTTAGCGCAAACCGCCGCTTGCGGTAAACTGCCCTTCAACCCTCCATTTTCAGGACATCTCAATGGACCAGTTTGCCCATATCAGCGCCCATGATGCCCACCAGAAGCTGAGCGCAGGCGAAGCCCGTCTCGTGGACATTCGCGATCCCCAATCCTTCGAGACGGCCCACGCGGTCGGCGCCTTCCACCTCACCAACGGCACCCTGGTTCGCTTTATGAACGAGGTGGACTTCGATACCCCCGTCATCGTGATGTGCTATCACGGCAACAGCAGCCAGGGGGCGGCCCAGTACCTGCTGCAACAAGGCTATGACGAGGTCTATAGCCTGGATGGCGGTTTCGAGGCCTGGCGCAGGGAGTTCCCCATCCAGGCGGGGGACGCATGACAGAGGCGGGTCGTTCCTCCTCGACCGGCATGATCCAGCTGCTGGTACTGGGCGACGCCCGCATGGCCCAGGCGCTGGTGGATTATCTCGCCACCCTGGGCATTCCGTGCGAGCTGACCCAGTCCGAGCTCGGCGTCTCGGTCTGGCTGGCGGACGAACGGCGCCTCGCCCAGGCCCAGCAGGAGGTCAAACGCTTCCTGAGCGAACCCAATCACCCCCGCTACATGGAGGCCTCCTGGCAATCCGGCCATGCCGATGCCCGGATCGACTACAGCAAGGGGATGACGGATCCGGTCACCGATTTCCTTCACCAGGCGGGCCCCCTGACCCTGGTGGTCATCATCGCCTGCCTGGCCATCTACGCTCTGGATGCCATCGGCCTGCCCATCTTCGACGAGCTCGCCTTCCACCCCACCCTGGCCCAGTTCACCGACTGGCAGGCCTGGCGCTACGTCACCCCGGCCTTCATCCACTTCTCGGTGGTGCACCTGGTGTTCAACCTGTTGTGGTGGTGGTATCTCGGTGGCCAGATAGAGCAGCGCCTCGGCAGCGGCAAGCTGTTCATCCTGCTCATCGTCGGGGCTGCCCTGCCCAATATCGCCGAGTTCTTTGCCAGCGGCCCGCGCTTTGGCGGCCTCTCCGGGGTGGTCTATGCCCTGCTCGGCTACAGCTGGCTGCGAGCCAGGCTGCAACCGGATTGCGGCCTCGCCATGCCGCCGGCCCTGATGGGCTTCATGCTGGTCTGGCTGGTGCTCGGCTTCTTGGACATGCTCGGTACCCCCACCGCCAACATGGCTCACCTGGCAGGCCTGCTGGTCGGCCTTGCCCAGGGCTGGCTGGACAGGCACCACAGGCCGGGGTGAGGCCTGGTTGCCGGCAACGGCTCGGCAACCAAAGCCACCACCAACATGGCTCACCTGGCAGGCCTGCTGGTCGGCCTTGCCCAGGGCTGGCTGGACAGGCGCCACAGGCCAGCCTGAGCCGATTTGCCATAAAAAAACGCCGCCCCAAGGGGTAATGCCGATCAGTTAAGGATCCATTGACCGATCCTCAGGCTGTGTAAGAATCCGAAACTCCTTGTTGGGTTTCGGATTTTTTTATGCGTATCGACCAAGCTCTCGACTTCATTCACGCCTGTC
>NZ_JABERS010000055.1:0-23538 GCF_013168745.1 Aeromonas sp. TW 6
GATTACGACGACATCCTTGATGCCTGCACATCGGCCTGGAAGCACTTTATTGCCGATGTGGAGCGGGTGATGTCACTTTGTAGCCGAGATTGGATAAAACTGACCTAATGTTTAATCCGATTGGTATTACACTTCTTCAGGCGCCTGTTCGCCACGAGTTCGGTATGCTGGGCCCGGAGCCGCGAGACAGGGGACGCTCGGGCACGGACCAGATACAAGGCCTATGCATCACCATATCACTTCTCTTCAACTCTCCGTGCTGGCCATGGCCGCACTGCTGCTGGGTGGTTGCGCCCTGCAGCCGAAACCGGAAGATCTTCTGATGGGCGCCGCCCCCAAGCCAAAGGCCGAACTCGAGGCCACCTTGGTAACCAGTGGTGGCTTCTGCGTGACCCTGAGCGAGCAGGGCCGTCTGCTGACCCAGCCCTGCGATCAGCAACCGAACCAGTCATTCAGCTGGGATGTCGGCGCCCTGCAACTGGCCGGGGATTGCCTGGTCGCCAGAGGGGAAGATGGTCTGGGGATGGAGGTGTGCCGGGAGGAGAGCCATCAATGGCAGTGGCAGGGGGATCGTCTGTTTAATCGGCAGGTGTCGCTGTGCCTGGATGTGGCGGGTCGCCGTCATAAGCCGGCCGTCCCCCTGCGCCTCGCCGAATGCTATGGCGGCGCCAACCAGAGCTTTGAGTGGACGCCATCCGGCACGCTGTTGAACCGTCTGATGCACCCGGCACTGGCGTGGTGACAAGAGAGCGAGAAACAAAAAGGGTGGCCACATGGGCCACCCTTTTTCGATCCGCGATGGGGATGCCTAATCAGCGGGTCTGGGAGGCGAACAGTTTCTCCAGATAGACGGCAACGCCATCTTCATCGGAAGTGAGGGTCTGTTCGTGCTCTGGCAGGGCCAGTTTGAGGCGATCGTGGGCGTTGCCCATGACCACACCACGGCCCACCATGCTCAGCATCTCGAAGTCGTTCATGCCATCGCCGAAGGCCACGGCCTGTGACATCTCCAGGCCGTGCTGCTCCAGCACGGCGCGCACGGCATTACCCTTGTGCACACCGGCATGCATCACCTCGAGGCAGTCAGGCAGGGAGAAGGTGACGTTGAGTCGATCACCATATTGCTGGTTGAGGTGCGCCTCTATCTTCAGCAGCTTGTCGTGGTCGCCGATGTAGAACACCTTGTTGACCCTGTCCTTCGGGTGGCTGGCGAGATCAGCCAGGCGGTAGCTGAAGCCGGAGTCGTGATGGAACTTCAGCAACCAGGGCAGCTCCTCTTCCACCAGCCACTCGTCGCCGTAGTAGACGTTGATGTGGATGGATGGGTCGCGCTCCATGGCGATCAGCTCGGCCGCCACCGTGCTCGGCAGCGCCTGGTTGTAGACCAGCTGATCCTGCTTGTCGTGTACCACGGCGCCGTTGGAGGTAATGAGGTAGATATCCAGCCCCAGTGCATCGCGGATGCTGCGTACATCCACATGGTGACGGCCGGTGGCGACCACGAACTTGACGCCCTGATCGACCAGACGGTGCAGGGTATCCCGGGTGCGGGAGGAGATCTGGTGCTGCCCGTTGAGCAGGGTACCATCGAGATCGGACACAACTACCTTGAACATCATTACCTCGACTTCAATTGAACGCCGGGGGAGTGTACCCCAGCGTCTGCCGTCACCCCATTTATTTAGGGATCCAAAAAATAACCAGCCCCTTCTGGTCGCGTCAGTAGCGTGCGAAGAAGGCCAGGGTTGCATTGAGCGCGGCCTGGCGCTGGGGATCCGCCTCGATGAAGAGCTCGTGCCAGGCCCCTTCGATGCGCAGCGGCTTGCTCCCTTCACATTGGGCCTTGGCGCAGAAGGCCTCCTGGGCGGCGTTGTCCACCACGCTGTCCTCGCCGGCCTGCAGCAGCAGCAGCGGCGTCTTGATGGCGCCGGCGTCGGCTACGGCCGCGTCCGATCCTGTGATGGCCTGATGGATCCAGTGGGCGGTGGCGCCCCCCAGCCTGACCTGGGGATGCTGCTCGTAGATCTGGCGGAAGGCCTGATAACGCACCGTGCTGTGGGTCAGCTCGTTGTCGGCAAAGCCGTGATCCTCATAGGGTCCCTGACCCGGGCCGTAGGGGGGCTCGCCCACCCAGCCGCCGACCGTGCCGATGGTGGCCGCCAACCCCTTGGCCAGCCACTTGGGCAGGCCGCCGAGGTTGATGCCCATCATGGGGGAGGAGAGCACCGCCGCCTGGATGTCGTTCGGCCAGCGTTCCAGATAGCGGGCCGAGATGGCCCCCCCCATGGAGTGGGCCAGCAGGAACAGCTTGGCAGGCTTGTCCGGTACAATCACTTCGTCATGAAACTGTTTGAGATCGGCGACATAGTCGTCGAACTGGTCGACATACCCCTTCTCTTTGTCGGCCAGCATGCGGTCTGACATTCCCTGGCCGCGATGATCGATGAGGTAGAGGCTGTAACCCTGGCACCAGAGATCCCAGGCCAGCTCCTGATACTTGAGGTAGCTCTCGACCCGGCCGTTGACGATGAGGATGGCGCGATCGATCTTGGGTTGGCGCAGGGCGGCATAGCGGAGGGTGACCCCGTCCTTGCCCTTGAACTCCCCCTCGACGGCATGCTGGCGCCAGAAGTCGGGCAGGGTCTGCTGATAGAGGGCGGGGATGTCGGCTTCAGTGGTCAGCTGGTAAGGATTGCTCACGGCAAGGGCTCCGGCAGAAAACAGGGTCAGGGCCAGCAGGGGCAGGTGGTTAAGCTTCATCAGTGTACTCTTCCGAAGGATCATCCGATTGCTGGGCGGCCCAGCCCTTGCGGGTCAGCTGCATCTGCTGCCACCAGCGTTCGTCCGCCATGATCTCGCCGGCCGGACCGAGCTGGGGGTAGGGCATCTCTTTCTCCTTGCAGAGCTGGGCATAGACGGGATAGCCCCCCTCGAACAAGATGGTGTTCTGCTCTTCCAGGCTGAGTGGACAGCCGCGCTGATAGCAGCCGGCCAGCTCGCGCTGGCGCTGGGCCTCGTAGAGGATGGCGGCGGCGGCCACCGAGACGTTGAGGGACTGCACCATGCCCACCATGGGGATGACGATATGGTGATCGGCCAGGGCCAGCGCCTCTTCGCCGATGCCGTGCTTCTCCTGGCCCACCAGGATGGCGGTGGGTCTGGTGTAGTCGATGGCGCGAAAGTCCACGGAGCTGTCGGAGAGGTGGGTCGCCAGGATCTGCATGCCGGAAGCCTTGAGTTCGGTCACGGCACTGCCGATGTCCGGGTGCAGCTTCACGTCCACCCAGTTCTGGCTGCCGCGGGCGGTGCCCTTGCGCTTGTGGATCCAGCTCTTGGGCCAGACCGCATGCACCCGGTGGATGCCGATGGCATCGGCAGTGCGCACGATGGCGGCCAGGTTGTGAGGTTTATGAACCTCTTCCATGCAGACGGTCAGGTCGAGCTGGCGCTGGGCCAGCATGTCGGAAATGCGTTTGAAGCGTTCAGGAGTCATGTCGGTTTCTATGTCGTGAGGCCGGTGTATGCAACAAGGCTGGTGGCCTGCGGCATGGGGCCCTGGGTATCTCTTGAAAAGCAGCAGGCGGCTTGCGCCGCCTGTGTTCAGTTTTTCTGTCGGCTCACCCTGAGCACGTTGGGCATGACCCGGATCTTGCGCATGATGTTGGCGAGGTGGATCCGGCTCTTGGTGGTGATGAGCAGGGTGACCACATAGACCCGGCCATCTTTCTCCTCGGTGCTGATGGCGTGGATGTTGGCGCCGGTGGCGGCAATCACGTTGGCCAGCTCCGCCAGGGCGCCCTGGTGGTTGACGATCTCGATGCTGATGCCGGTGCGGAATTCCTGCTCTTGCTCCTTGTCCACCTCCCACTGCACCGGCAGGTATTTGTCCGGTTCGCGGCTGTAGCCCTTGATGTTGCGGCAGGACTCCTGGTGGATCACCAGTCCCTTGCCCGGGCTGATGTGGGCGATGATGGCGTCCCCCGGGATGGGGCGGCAGCAGTTGGCGAAGGTGACCAGCATGCCGTCGGCCCCCTTGATCGGCATCTTCTTGCTGGTGGATTTGGGCTGCTCTTCCGGCGGCAGCTCATCCCCCAGCATGCGGCGGGCCACCATGACGCTCATGGCGTTGCCAAGGCCCACGTCGGCCAGCAGCCCCTGCAGGTTCTCGTGTTTGGTGTCGGCCAGCACCTGCTTGACGCGGGCTTCCGGGATGTCTTCGATGTTCTTGGCGCCCAGCGCATGGTTGAGCAGGCGACGACCCAGCACCACAGACTCTTCGGTGCGCAGGTTCTTCAGGAACTGACGGATCTTGGAGCGCGCCTTGGTGGTCACCACGAAGTTGAGCCAGGCCGCGTTCGGGCGGGCGCCGGGGGCCGTGATGATCTCCACCGTCTGACCGGAGTGCAGCGGGCTGCTCAGCGGATAGGGGTGGCGGTCGACCCGCGAACCGACGCAGGCATGACCGATGTCGGTGTGCACCGTGTAGGCGAAGTCCACCGGGGTGGCGCCGGCGGGCAGCTCCATGATGCGGCCCTCCGGTGTGAAGACGTAGATCTCGTCGGGGAAGAGGTCGGTCTTGACCCCCTCGATGAACTCGAAGGAGCTGCCGGCGCTCTGTTGCAGCTCCAGCAGGCTCTGCATCCAGCGCTGGGCGCGGATCTGGGCCGTGGTACCCGAGCTGTCCCCATCCTGCTTGTAGGCCCAGTGGGCGGCGACGCCCTTGTCAGCCATCTGGTCCATGAACTCGGTGCGGATCTGCACCTCCACCGGTACCCCGTGGGGCCCCACCAGGGAGGTGTGCAGGGACTGGTAGCCGTTGGTCTTGGGGATGGCGATGTAATCCTTGAAGCGACCGGGGCGCGGCTTGTAGAGGCTGTGCATCTGCCCAAGCACCCGGTAGCAGGTGTCTATGTCTTTCACTCTCACTCTGAAAGCATAGATATCCATCACTTCGTGGAATTGCAGTTCTTTCTTCTCCATCTTGTTGTAGATGGAGAACAGGTTCTTCTCGCGTCCGCTCACCTGGGCATCGATACCGGCTTCCCGCAGACGCCCCTCAATCTCGCTCTGGATGGAGTCGATGATCTCGCGCCGGTTGCCACGGGCGCGGCGCACCGATTCCCGCAGTACCCGGGAGCGCATGGGGTAGAGCGCCTCGAAACCGAGCTCTTCCAGCTCGTTCTTCATGGTGTGAATACCGAGGCGGTTGGCGATGGGGGCGAAAATCTCGAGGGTTTCCCGGGCGATGCGGCGGCGCTTGTCCGGTCGCAAGGAGCCGAGGGTACGCATGTTGTGAGTGCGGTCGGCCAGCTTGATCAGGATGACCCGGATGTCCTGGGTCATGGCCATCATCATCTTGCGGAAGTTCTCGACCTGGGCTTCCTTGCGATCGCGGAATTTGAGCTTGTCGAGCTTGGAGACGCCGGACACCAGTTCGGCGACCGCGTTGCCAAACAGCTCGGCCAGGTCGTCCTTGGTGACCGGGGTATCTTCGATGACGTCGTGCAGCACGGCAGCCATCAGAGTCTCATGATCGAGGCGCATGTCGCCCAGGATGCGGGCCACGGCAACGGGGTGGGTGATGTAGGGTTCACCACTGGAACGCATCTGTCCCTGGTGAGCATCACGGGCTACCACATAGGCTTGCCTGAGCTTCTCAACCTGCTCGGGTGGCAGGTAGGAACTGGCTATTTCTTTAAGATTTTCAAATAAATACAAGACAGTCCCCGCAGCGGTTAAACGGCAATCCGTGAAATTGAGGGTATGCCCTCGAGTTTGCGAGGTTTTCGAGCGGTTGTAAATGGGGAGAACAGCCGGCACCCGGGCGGGCGCCGACTATGGGAAGCGACTGACTTAGCCGCGACCTTCTGCGATGGCAGCAACGGCAGCCAGCTCGGCGGCTTCCTGCTCTTGCTGCTCGTAGCGGTCCTGAGTATCCATCACCTGGTTGTTGACCAGACCCAGTTCGATCTCGCGCAGGGCGATCACGGTCGGCTTGTCGTTCTCTTCGTCGACCAGGGGATCCTTGCCTTGTACCGCGATTTGACGAGCGCGGCGCGCGGCGACCAGCACCAGGTCAAAACGGTTACCTACCTGTTTTACAGCATCTTCTACAGTAACGCGGGCCATGCGGGACTCCAGTGTTTGGGCTTTCTGTGATTGAAAAAGCGGTGTTTAAAAATGACGCAAAAGTTTACTTGTTTTTGGCTTACTCTGCCAGTAGCTGTTTCAGCAAGTTTTGCTGGGCCTGCTGTTGCTGACGCATTTCCAGGCGCTGGCACTCTATGACGGCCCTGAGCTGGAACAGTGCCTGATCAAAGTCTTCATTGATGATGACATAGTCATACTCGTCGTAGTGCACCATTTCGGCAATGGCTTTCTCCATCCGGCCCTTGATCACCTCGGCGCTGTCCTGGCCGCGGCCGATCAGGCGGCGCTCCAGCTCCTCGCGGCTGGGGGGCAGGATGAAGATGGACTTGGTCGGCATCAGTTCGCGGATCTGGCGGGCACCCTGCCAGTCGATGTCGAGGAAGACGTCGATGCCCTGCGCCAGACAGGCCTCGATGGCGGCGCGGGAAGTGCCGTAGTAGTTGCCGAAGACTTCTGCCCACTCCAGAAAGT
Source organism: Aeromonas sp. TW 6 (assembly GCF_013168745.1). Classification (NCBI taxonomy): domain Bacteria; kingdom Pseudomonadati; phylum Pseudomonadota; class Gammaproteobacteria; order Aeromonadales; family Aeromonadaceae; genus Aeromonas; species Aeromonas sp. TW 6. The sequence goes on from NZ_JABERS010000055.1 coordinate 6,622, forward strand.
CACCGCGCTCGATCAGCGCCTTGAACTCTTCCACCTTGACGAAGTGGTAGTGCACCCCGTGCTCTTCACCGGGACGGGTGGCGCGGGTGGTGTGGGAAACCGATAGCTGCATCTTGCCGGCGGCGTTGTGCTGGGTCAGCAAGGCATTGAGCAGGCTGGACTTACCGGCCCCGCTCGGGGAAGAGATGATATAGAGAGTGCCTTGTTGCGCCATGTCTGTACCTTTAAGCGATGATCCGCGCTTTGGTTGTAGCAGAGGCCGCCGTCTTGTGCCCGATAAGGGAGACGGTTGCTCGCAATGCGCGGAGGAATCAGAGTCAGGAGGATGTAAAGGTGGCGAATGTTAGCAGATGGGGGCGGATAAAAAAACGGCCGGAATCATATTCCAGCCGATCAAAATATCCGTAGCTTGCTGTGCGGGCGTTACCCGCATAGAGGGCCATTCTGCCCACGGAGCCGGGGCCGGGCCATCAGATTATCCCTGCGCCAGGGCTCGGAATTTCCGAGTTGCCCTGGGTCGGTAGAAGATGCTTGTCGGTACAGAGGCGGTCGAAGGCGGCGATGACCCGCTCGCGGCTTATCTTGGCCATGGCGTCCGGATCCTTGAGGCGGGTGCGCCAGCCGAGCTCGGCCAGCGGCTTGCCGGTCTCCTGCTCAATCAGTTCCTGATAGACGCTGACCAGATAATCCCGGCACAGATAGGGGCCGGTACGGGCGGGGTTGTGGTGGGCGTAGAGGCCGATCACGGGTGTCCCCACCAGGGTGGCCATGTGGGCCGGGCCGGTATCCGGGGCCAGCACCAGGCTCGCCTCGCCAATCAGCGCCAGCAATTGCTTGAGGCTGGTCTGCCCCACCAAATCTTCCGGCTTGCTCTGGCTGAGGCGCTGGATCTCGGCGGCGAGATCCCGCTCCAGCCTGGCCGGTCCGCCGCACAGATAGACCTGAAAGCCCTTGTCTGCGGCGTGATCCGCCAGCGCGGCGTAGCCGGCGGCAGTCCAATTCTTGAATGCCTTGCTGGCAGCGGCGCAGATGAGCAGGGTCGGCTTACCACCCACCTTCTCCCGGGCCCAGGTCTGGTGCTCGGCGCTGATGGGCAGTTGCCAGTCCGGGGTCAGATCTTTTATCCCGAGCTCTTTGGCGAAGGCGAGAAAGCCGTCCAGCACGTGGGGGGAGGCGGGTGAGGGGACCCGATGGTTGGTGAACAACCACTGACCGTCGCTGGCGCGCTCCCGATCAAACCCGAGTTTGACCTTGGCCTTGATGCCGAGGGTGGCGATGCTGGCGCGCATGGCGGCCTGCAGGTGGAGCAGGGCATCGAACCTGCGCCCCTTGAGGGTCTGCCAGAGATCGCGATAGCCGCGCCACCCCTTGCTCTTGTCGAAGGGAATGACCTCGACCCCCGGCAGATCGGCGAACAGGGTCGCCTCAATCTTGCCGGTGATCCAGGTGATGCGGGTCTGGGGCCACTCCCGCTGGATGACGCGCACCAGCGCCAGCGCGTGGCAGCAATCTCCGATGGCGGAGAGCCGCAGGATGCAGATGGAGGAGGGCGGCGTTTGGAACAGCGGCATGATGTGGCGCAACGATGGCAAAATGGATGGATGGCATTATGCAAACTCCCCTGTGGATTGTAAAATTGCGCCGGTTGCCCGACCGGCACGGCTTTCTGAATGGATGCCCTGCACCCACTATCGACCGGAATTCTCATCATGCTGACACACACCACCCACAACCAGGTCTGCTGGTATGCCGACGGAGTCTTCCGCGATCCTTCCCCTGCCTTGTTCGATCCTGTCTGGTGGCAGACCCATCGCCAGGTGGTGGGCTCTTCCATCGGCCGCGGGGTGACCTGGTTCGTGAAGGATGAGTCCCGTCACTTGGTGCTGCGTCACTACTACCGTGGCGGCATGGTGGGCAAGCTGGTGCGTGACCGGTTCTGGTTTGAAGGGGTGGAGAGCAGCCGGGCCATGGCTGAATATCGTCTGCTGGCGACCCTGAGTGAACAGGGGCTGCCGGTGCCGCGCCCCTTTGCGGCCCGCATGGTCAAGCAGGGGCCCTTCTATCGGGCCGACATCCTGATCGAGCGTATTCGCGGCGCCAAGGATCTGGTGGCCCTGCTCAAGCAGGGGCCGATCGCCGGTGAGGTGTGGCACAAGATAGGCAAAACGGTGCGCCAGTTGCACGATGCAGGGGTCTATCATGCGGATCTCAACAGCCACAACCTGCTGCTCGACAAGGAGGGCAAGGTGTGGGTGATCGACTTCGACAAAGGAGCCATCCGCTCCCCCGGCAACTGGCAGCAGGCCAACCTGGAGCGGTTGCTGCGCTCCTTCAACAAGGAGTCGCAACTGCACACCAGCTTCCACTTCGTGCCGGAGAACTGGCAGGCGCTGATGGCAGGCTATCAGGGCAAGGTGGCGTGACGTCGGGTTTCACTTCGTAGCTGGAGGCTGGCAAGCCCTGATGGCTGACCACCAGAGGCGAGAGGTGCGAGGCCAGCGATGCTGGCGCGGTTGCTCGGCGCCAGCACCAATGTTACTTATTGAGTGTGATTGCTTGGACAGATATTCAGATCCGGTTTCGAGGCGCGTGATGGAAAGGTATGAGACTCCCGGGGTTGAGGTCACCACTCCCCTTGAGGTGACGCTGATGGCACAGGCCATGGCGATGTTGGAGGCCGGGATCTGGACCTGGTCGGCCGGGCAGGGTCTGAGGCGGGACCCTTCCTGTCTGCAACTGCTGGGTCTGGAGGGAGGCGAGCTGGGAGATCTCGGCTGGCTGGATCGGGTACATCCGGATGATGCTCCCCGTCTGGCAGAGGCCCTGGAGGCCTGTCAGCATGGGCGCAGCAACGGGCTTCGACTCGAGTACCGCATCCTGCACCATCAGGGCCATTACATCCGGCTGGAGGAGCGGGTCCGTCGCGACGAAGGGGGTCAACTGCTGGGGGTGGTTCGCCATCTGGATGCCGCCATGGCGCCCTTGGAGGATCGCCATGACACGGATCCCCTCACCGGCCTCGAGAGCCGCAGCCACTTCGAGCTGTTGCTGGATGAACGGCTGGCCAGCGAGAGCGGCAGTTTCTGTCTGCTGCAGTTCAGCGTGGATCACCGCAGCAAGATCCTGCAGTTGTTCGGGGAGGCGGCCTGCGACGCCATGCTGGCCAAGCTGGCCCGCATCGTGCGCCGCGAGCTGCGCCGGGAAGATCCCTTCGCCCGTTGGGACGAAGACGGCTTCATCCTGATGCTCTCCCAGACCGATCGGTTGAGCGGCCTGGAGATTGCCGAGCGGCTGCGTCTCGAGATCGCCGACGCCAGCCTGCTGCCCCAGCGCCCGGTGACCGTGAGCATCGGCCTGGTGCAGAGCCAGAGTGCCGAGCAGCTCGATCACCTGCTGGCCCGGTTGGCCTCCTGCCACGGTCAGGCGAAGCGGGAACACAACGCCGTGGTCGGCTGACGGCCAGTCAGTGTCCGCGTACCCATTGACGCCGATGGACCCATCAGCGTCAATGGTTTTCAGTCAGCGCTCACTGACCTGCTGACGCTGGCAGACCCAGAGAGAAGCCAGCATCAGCAGGGCGCCCAGACCGAGCCTGAGCAGGTCGGTATCCTTTCCCCAGAGCACCAGATTGACCAGCAGACCCGCGGGGATCAAGGCGTTGTTCATGATGGCCAGCACGCCGCTGCTGACCAGGGTCGCCCCCTTGTTCCACAGGAAGTAGCCGAGCCCGGATGCCCCGACCCCCAGCCAGAAGAGGATGCCCCATTGCAGGGAGCTGGCGGGATATTGAGGTTTGCCCAGCAGCCACCAGGCGGGCAGGGCGATCACCAGGGCGCCCAGATAGAAGCAGCCGAACACCGCCAGCTGGGGCGGCTGCTCAGCCTCCCGGGCCAGCAGCACCTTGTAGCCTACCTGGCCCAGGGCGAAGCAGACGTTGGCGCCCTGCACCACCAGGAATCCCAGTACATAGTTTTCGGTCAGGCCGTCGAAACGGATGACGGCCGCCCCCAGCACCGCCAGCAGGGCTCCCCACAGATAGACAGGCTTGAAGCGCCCTTCCAGCAGGTCGTGGATCAGGGTGACATAGATGGGGGTGAAGATGGTGAACACCAGCACTTCCGGTACCGTCAAGAGCAGGAAGGAGTGGTAGTAGAAGAGATACATGATGCCGAGCTGGATGGCACCGAGGGCCATCAGCTTGGCCACCAGATCGGGGCGCAGCCAGCGCCGGCGCAGGAAGGGCAGAAACACCAGGCTGGCGAGCACGATGCGGGTCAGTACCGAGAAGTAGGCATCCACCTGACCGGCAAGGTAGACCCCGATCAGGCTGAAGGAGAAGGACCAGAGCAGGGTAACCCCTATCAAGTAGTTCATGTGATTGAATTGTCGTCAGTTGTCAATTTGGAGGGCGCTATGATGGCCGAGTTGGAAGGCGCGATCCAGCGTTTATGGGAAGGGTTGTCACAGATCGGAGCATTTGCCTTCGAGGCGAGCAACGGGGCCGGATCCGCCACCGACTGGTGCGGTCGCGGGGAGGGGGCCGTGGTGGTGACCGATCATTATGGGGGGTGGCTGTATGCCGAGACGGGTCGCTACACCACGCCCCATGGCCGGGAGCTGACCATGCACAACCGCTTCTGGTGGCAGCGCACCGCACGGGGGATCATGCTCTCCCACCTGCGCTACGAGCAGCCGGTGATGTTGTTCGAGCTGTTGCCCCGGGGGGACGGGCACTGGGTCACGGCCGAGCCTCACCTGTGCGGGCAGGATCACTACAGCGCCGAGCTGACCGAAACCGGCGAGGGTTTCCTGCTCACCTGGCAGATAACGGGGCCGCGCAAGAACGAGCGGTTGAGTTATCGCTACGGACCAGAGGCGCAGAGATAAAAAAACCGGCGCAGGGCGCCGGTAGAGGGGACAAATCGGAGGTTTTGTTAAAACGGTCCCAAAAACAGGAGAGATACACTCTCGTCACACACGCAGAGAGGGTCTTCAGGCATTCAGTGCATAGTTCAGCATGGCTTGCAGCTTGCTGTCGAAGAACCAGGGCAGCAGCACCATCAGCAGACCCAGCACCCCGGCCAGCCGGTGGCGATACTGCCAGCCGGCTATCAGTACCAGACCGCCGCAGAGGGTGGTCAGGATGCCTGACATAGGGCAGCCTCCCGCTGTTGGCGGCGCTGCTGTGCCCACTGGTTGAGGGCGACCGAACCCAGGATAAGGGCAAGCGCCACGCCCGTGGTGGACTGGATCTGCTCGCCGAGGAACAGGGCTCCCAGCATGACGCCGAACAGCGGCACCAGGTAGTTGCTGAAGGAGGCGAAGGTCGGGCCCGCCTTCTGGATCAGCGCCATGTAGAGGAAGTAGACCAGGCCGGTACAGAAGATCCCTAGCATGACGACGGCGCCCATGGCCTGCTGGCTCGGCAGGGTGAGGGTGCTCAGGTCGGCCACGAAGGGCGCGGCCAGCAGCAGCTGGATGGCTGAGGAAATCAGGATGTTGCGGGCCACGACCACAGGATGGTCCTTGGCGAAGCGCTTGATCATCAGCAGGCCGATGGCGAAGCAGCTGGCACCGAACAGGATGGCCATGGCACCAAGCAGGCCGGCATTCATGCCGCTGGTCAGCTTGGGCCAGAACAGTACCAGCACGCCGATGAAGCCGATGATCACGGAGATGAGGCCGCCCTTGGTGATTCTTTCACCAGAAATAAACAAGGGAGCCGCCAGAATGGTCACAAAGGGGATACAACCCATGACCACGGCCGCGATGGCGCTGTCCACATACTGTTGTCCCCAGGCCACCATGATGAAGGGGATGGTGGCGTCGAGCAGGGCGATCAGCATATAGGTTCGCCAGGGTGTGTGTTCACTCTTGAGGCGCATGAACAGGCAGAGCAGACCCAGGGTCAGGCTGCCGCACAGGGCGCGTCCGGCGGCCACCATGATGGGGGGCAGTTCAGCCACGGCCTGGTGCATGAAAATGAACTGGGAGCCCCACAACAGGCCGATCGCCAGCAACAACAGATAGCTACGCATTTGAATCTCCGATGTAATTCGCCTGCGCATTCTATGCAATCTGCTACTATGCCAAAAATGAATTGTCGTCATTCAACTATGGCCAATATCGATGGAACTGCCCCTCTCCCGCCTAGACCTCAACCTGCTCACCGTGTTCGACATGCTGATGCAGGAGCGCAACGTCACCCGTGCCGCCGAACGGCTGCACCTCTCCCAGTCCACCGTCAGCCATGCGCTGGGGCGCTTGCGCCAGGCGCTGGATGACCCCCTGTTCGTGATGAGCCGGCGCGAGATGATGCCGACCGAACGGGCCAAGGCGCTGGCGAGCCCGGTGCGCCAGGCGCTGGCCATGCTGGAGCAGGGGCTGCGTCATGCCAAGGGATTCGACCCGGCAAGTGCCCGGCGGATCTTTCGCATCGCCACCCCGGGCTCGGTGGAGCACGGCCTGGTGCCGGTGCTGGTGGAGTGGATGGTGCAGCAGGCTCCCCACTGCCGACTGGAAGTGTGCGAGCTGGCGGACAGCGACTACGAGCGGGAGTTGGAGAAGGGGGAACTGGATCTGGTGATCGGGTTTGCCGGTGCCAACCACCTCTCGCCCCGGTTGTGGCGCGAGGAGTGGTTCAGCAATCCGCTGGTCTGTTTGTCGCCCCTCGGCAGCGCCCTGCCCGACATGCTGGGGCCGGGAGAACTGGTCAGCCGCCCCCATATCCACACCTCCAGCTGGGGCCACAGCCAGGCCATGGTGGATCTCTGGCTGGCCCGTTTCGGGGTGGAGCGGGAGCTGGGGGTCAGGCTGCCGAGCTTTATGGCGGTACCGCCGCTGATGGCGACCGGCCGCTACCTGGTGGTGGTGCCCGAGATGATCGGGCGCCACTTCTGTCGCCACTATCCGTTGCGCCTGCACCAGCTGGAACCCGCCATCCCCATCGTCTACCTGATGGCGGGCCACCCGCTCAGTGCCCATGACGAGGCGATCGGCTGGTTCAAGGGGTTGTTGCACCGGCTGGCGAAGGAGCGCTACGGCGCGGATGCGCTCGGCCATCCCGCGCCGCAGGGGGCAGATCACGCCAATCCGGAGAAGTAGTCCAGCCCCATCGCCCCCTTCACCTCGGCCAGCACCTCGTCGGTGAGGGACCGGGCCTGCTCGGTGCCCTGCTGCAACAGGCGCAGCAGCTGGCGCTTGTCGGCGATGGCTGCCTCGCGCCGCTCCCGCATCGGAGCAAGCAGGGTCTGCAGGCAGTCGTTGAGTACCTGCTTGCAGCGCATGTCCCCCAGACCGCCGCGCTGGTAGTGGGCCTTCATCTCGGCCACCAGGGTCTTGTCGGGGTGGAAGGCATCCAGATAGGCGAACACCGTATTGCCTTCCACCTGACCCGGATCGTTCACCTTGAGGTGGTTGGGGTCGGTATACATGGCGAACACCGCCTGCCTGATCTCGTCGCTCGACATGCCGAGTTCGATGGTGTTGCCAAGGGACTTTGACATCTTGGCCTTGCCGTCGATGCCGGGCAGGCGGCCGGTGTCGCTCAGGATGGGCTGGCACTCGGTCAGCACCTCTTTGCCCACCAGGGTGTTGAAGCGGCGCACTATCTCGTTGGTCTGCTCCAGCATGGGCAGCTGATCCTCGCCCACCGGCACGTGAGTGGCACGAAAGGCGGTGATGTCGGCGGCCTGGCTGACCGGATAGACGAGGAAGCCGGCGGGCAGGCTGCGCTCGAACCCTTTTTGCTGGATCTCGGCCTTCACCGTGGGGTTGCGCTCCAGCCGGGCGACGCTGACCAGGTTGAGGTAGTAGGTCGTGAGTTCGGCGAGGGCGGGCAGGGCGCTCTGGAGACAGAAAGTGGTCTTGGCCGGGTCGAGGCCAGAGGCCAGGTAGTCGGCCATCACCTCCAGCACGTGATCGGTCACCTTGGCCGGGTTGTGGCCGTTGTCGGTCAGCGCCTGCAGATCGGCGATCATGACGAACTGGCGGTAATGGTGCTGGGCGGCCACGCGCTGGCGCAGGGAGCCGACGTAATGGCCGATGTGCAGTTTGCCGGTGGGGCGGTCACCGGTCAGGATCACGGGGTTGTGCATGTCACTCTCTCCAGTTGGGTGAGCCGGGAGGCGACAAAGAGATGAAAACAATGACCGCCTCTCGGCGGTCACGGTGTTTTCTTTTGGAAATTTTACATAGAAAAGCAGTGCCGCCTGTTTAGAAGCAGCACCACCAGTAGTTGTGATTGAATGAGGTCATATTCATGGCAAATCACACTACGCCTGTTCGATCACTTCTGCAAGGGCACGACCAGCATGTCGCAGGGCACGGTATTCATCAGCTGGCGTGCGCTCGAGGTGAGCAGGCTCCAGAAGCTCTGGCGATGGCCGCACACCAGCAGGTCGATCTGGTAGTCCTTGACCGCCTGGTTGACCCGCTCGCTCAGATCGCCGCAGATCACCAGCTTCTTCTCGATGGGGTAGTCCACCGAGGCGAGGAAGGCTTCCAGCTTCTCCTTCGCTTCGGCGATCACCTGGTCCTGCACGTTGTCGATGTCGATGTCGATCATCTCGGTGTAGAGATCCTTGAGGTCCACATCCACATGGATCACCGACAGCTTGGCGCCGTTGGAGCGGGCCCGGTCGACCGCCTTCTCGATCACCTTGCGGTTGTCTTCCGACAGGTCGATCGCGGCCAGTACGTGTTTGTAATAGGTTCCATTCATGGGAGTTCTCCTCACTGATCCTGGGTCCACTATACCAATGTCTGCTGAAACTAAAACGGCATCGTCGCCACAGTTTCAGGATTTGCCTGACCCCGAACCGGAAGGCGTAGAGGTGCAGGTGGCCGGGGAGTGCATATTTTGAACAGGAGTTTGACGCCGGTCACAGGCGTGCTATTGCCCCCGGGAAGGTGGGGGAATAGGATGTGCCCGTGCTTCGCAATGAACACAAAACAACAAAAAGCATCTGAATACCGCTTTGGGGAGCCTCGCGCTCCCTTTTGTTTTTCTGCCCTCTTCCAGCCCATATCCCGTCCGACATCAAGGTAATCCCGCCCCCCTTGGTTATGCTGTAGCCAGTTCCCTTGGCAAAACGGCCAGGGCTCCTCACCTGCAACCGGGTGACGCTGTCATGGCCGTTTCTCATGTCCCACCGATGCACCGGAGAGTCCTTCATGATCATTCATCCCCAGATCCAGGGTTGTGTTGCCCGCAATTGCCACCCCATGGGTTGTCGCGCCGCCGTGCTGCAACAGATCGAACAGGTGCGGGCGGCGGGGCCGTTCAACGGGCCGAAACGGGTGCTGGTGCTGGGGGCATCGTCCGGTTTCGGGCTGGCGTCCCGGATCGCGCTCACCTTCGGCGCCGGGGCCGATACCCTGGGCGTCTCGTTCGAGCGGGGTCCCTCCGACAAGGGGCTCGGCAGTGCTGGCTGGTACAACAACATCTGGTTTCGTCAGGCGGCGGAGCAAGCCGGTCGCATCGCCGTCAACCTGATCGGGGATGCCTTCTCCGACACCATGCGCCAGCAGGCCATCGACGTCATCCGCCAGCAGCTCGGGCAGGTGGATCTTGTGGTCTATTCACTGGCGAGCGGAGTCAGGGTGATGCCGGATGGCACACAGGTACGCTCGGTGCTCAAGACCACAGGCCAGCCGCTGCAAGGCTGGGGGCTGGATCTGGAGCACGATGCGCTGGTGCAGCAGTCGCTGGTGCCAGCCACCCCGGAGGAGATCCGCGACACCGTCACCGTGATGGGGGGCGAGGACTGGCAGCGCTGGATGCAGGCATTGCAGCAGGCGGATTGCCTGGCCCCCGGCGCCCGGACCGTTGCCTACTCCTATATCGGCCCCGAGTCCACCTATCCCCTCTATCGGGACGGCACCATCGGCTATGCCAAGGAGCACCTGCACGCCACCGCCGAGACCATCAACCTGCAACTTGCCGGGATTGGCGGTCATGCCTGGGTGTCGGTCTGCAAGGCGCTGGTGACCAAGGCGAGCGTGTTTATTCCGGTGCTGCCTGTCTATCTGGGCCTGTTGATGGGGGTGATGAAGGAGCGTGGTGTCCACGAGGGCTGCATCGAGCAGATGCAGCGGCTGTTTGCCGACAAGATGTACGGGCCCAGAGGGGTCGTCGCCGATGGCAACCGGCTGATCCGGATGGATGACCACGAGCTTGAGCCAGCGGTGCAGGCCGCCGTCTCGGCGCTCTGGCCCAAGGTGACGCCGGAGAACTTCCGCACCCTGGGGGATTTTGCCGGGTTGCGCCAGGAGTTCATGCAGCTCAACGGCTTCGAGCTGCCGGGGGTGGATTACGGTGCGCCGGTGAACGTGGCGTCACTCACTGAGCTGACGCCCTGACACCCGCACGAGGGGGCATCAGGCGACGTTGCAGGCCAGTTCAGGGGAAAGGTGGGGAGACTGGGCCAGCACGGTCTGGTTGCGCCCCTGGCGCTTCGCCTGATACATGGCCATGTCGGCCCGATGGATGAGCTGGCTCAGGCTGTCATCCTGCGTCGAGCGTTCCGCCACCCCGATGCTGATGGTCATGTGGGGGGCGGCCAGGTAGGCGATCCGGCTTCTCAGCTGCTCCGCCAGCCGCCAGCAGGTGGCCCCGTCCTGGGTCATGGCCACCAGAAATTCTTCCCCGCCCCAGCGCCCGATCAATTGCTGGTCCGGCGCCCAGCTCTTGAGCTCCCTGGCCAACTGCCGGATAGCCTGATCCCCCGCCTGGTGACCATGCTTGTCGTTGATCTGCTTGAAGTGATCGATGTCGATGATGAGCAGGGTCAGGGGCGTTTCGTGCAGCCACTGCTGACCCAGTCTCTCCAGCAGGGCGCGCCGGTTGGGCAGCCCGGTCAGCTGATCGAAGGTGGCGAGCTTGTAGAGGTGGCGCGAGCTGCGGTGGAGCCTGCGGGTGGTGAGCCCGAGCAGGATCAGGGCGACGGCCAGCAGCACCAGCAGCAGCAATTGGTAGTAGCGGGCACTCTGCTGGTAGAGCAGTTGCTGGCGCTTGCTCTCGTTTTCCTGCTGCAACGCGCGATTGCTGGCCTCGCTGCGAGCCAGATCCATCTCGACCTGGAAGGCGGCCGCGTGCTGGCTCAGGGTCTGGTTGAAGTGCTGCTTGTAGTACTGCATGTAGCGGGTCATGGCCCCGTAGGCCTCGGGGTAGCGGCCCAGATCGGCCAGCAACCTGGCCTGCATCGCCCGACCATCCATGGAGAGAGGGGCGGTGTGCTCCATCAGCAGTTGCAGGGCCAGCTGCTTCTCGCCACGACCCAGCAGGGTTCTTGCCCGGATCTCGGTCAGACGGGAGGCCGCCTGCGGGCTATCCAGCCTGTCATAGATGGCTTGTGCCTCCTCCAGGCTGCGCCAGGCGGCGTGCCAGTCCGCCCGTGCGTTGAACACCATGGCCTGGTAGCCGAGGACGATGGCACGATAGTGGGGTGACAGGCTCGGCGTGGCCAGCAGGGTATCGAGCAACTGGCTGGCCCTGGCAGGCTGACCCATGTCGATGTAGAGCCTGGCCATGTTGGCCCGGATGATGGCCTGGCTGTTGGGTTCGTTGAGCTGCACCATCTGGCCGAGGGCATCCTGATAATAGGTCTCGGCCTCACGGTAGAGATTGAGGTCCGCATAGAGGTTGCCGAGGGTCATCAGCAGACGGCCGCACTGCAAGGTGGAGAGGATGGAACCCGGCTCTTTTTGCTTGAGGTGATAGGCGGTCTTGAGCTCGAGGATCGCCTCTTTCATCTGCTGGGTACGGTAGAGGGCGAGCCCGTTGAGGGCATGCCACTCCGAGACTTGCCTGGGGTGATGCCTGACCGCTGGCCAGAGCTGGGTGAGGAGCTCGAGCGCCTGATCCGGCGTATCGGCATCCAGGGTCAGGGCAATCTGCTGCAACCGGAAGTCGAGCAGGCGAAGGGTCTCCTGCTGGGCATTGGCCAGACCGCGGGCGCGGGCATTGTCGCGCTGTGCCTGGGGATAGCGGCCAAGGGCTGCCTGGGCCAGGGACCTGGCGTAGAACAGTTCCATATCCTGCTGGGGACTGGCGTCGAGGCGCTGCAGATAGCCGACGGGATCGCGCGCCGCCTGCAATTCAGCCTCTTTCAGCAAGGAGGGAGCTGCCTGCAACTGGGTCATCCAGAGCAGCGCCAGTGCCATTATGAATCTCATTGAATCCTTTCCCCGACCAATGGCGCCATCATAATGGCTGATGTCACCTACACCATGTTTCTTTGCTTCTCTATAACCGTATGGGGGAGAGGATGAGGTGAAAAGTCGTCGCAACTGCGGGGTGCGTCGGTTGTCTCTGGTTGCGTCAGGATGAAACAGTGGCGACAATCGTGGGCAAATCACAGTGGAGAATCATCATGTTGGCCAAAGCCATGATCGAGAAGTTGAACGAGCAGATTAATCTTGAATTCTATTCCTCCAACCTCTACCTGCAGATGAGCGCCTGGTGCGAGGACAAGGGCTTCGAGGGGGCCGCCACCTTCCTGCGCCAGCATGCGGTCGAGGAGCGCCAGCACATGGAGCGCCTGTTCACCTACGTGAGCGAGACCGGCGCCATGCCGGTGTTGGGGGCCATCGAAGCGCCTCCCCATGAATTCAAGTCCCTGGGTGACATCTTCCGCACCACCCTGGAGCACGAGTATCACATCACCAAGTGCATCAACGGTCTGGCCCACGTCGCCTTCACCACCCAGGATTACTCCACCTTCAACTTCCTGCAGTGGTACGTGGCCGAGCAGCACGAAGAAGAGAAGCTGTTCAAGAGCATCGTCGACCGTCTGAGCCTGGTGGGCGAGGATGGCAAGGGCCTCTATTTCATCGACAAGGAGCTGGCCGAGCTGGCCAAGGGCGCCCCGGCCAGCATCATGGACGGCAACGCCTGATAGTCGTGGACACTTAGTGTTCAGTCAGTACAATGACGGCCCCTTGTAAAGGGGCCGTTTTCTATTTGCAGGTGTCCTTGTACCGCTGTGCTGGTGTCTGCCGGGTACAATGACGGTCCTTTAAGGTAAAGGGGCCGTTTTTCTTTTGATGGGTGAGTGACGATGAAACAGGTGGATGTGGTGGTGATCGGTGCCGGGGCGGCCGGATTGATGTGTGCGGCCCAGGCTGGCTACCGGGGTCGCTCCGTGCTGGTGCTCGACAACGCCAAGAAGCCGGGCCGCAAGATCCTCATCAGCGGCGGCGGTCGCTGCAACTTCACCAATCATCAGGCGGGTCCCCATGCCTTCCTTTCGGCCAACCCCCACTTCTGCAAATCGGCGCTGGCGCGCTATACCCAGCAGGATTTCATCGATCTGGTGGACAGGCATGGCCTGAACTACCACGAGAAGACGCTGGGCCAGCTCTTCTGCGACGACAGCGCCAAGGATATCGTCGACATCCTGCTGACCGAGTGCGACTGGGCTGGCGTGACCCTGCAGTTCCAGACCGAGATCCTCACCGTCAGCAAGACAGATGAAGGCTTCGTGCTCGACACCAGCAAGGGGGAGATCGCCTGCTCGTCGCTGGTGGTCGCCACCGGCGGTCTCTCCATGCCGAAACTCGGTGCCACCCCTTACGGCTTCAAGCTGGCGGAGCAGTTCGGCCTCACCGTGTTGCCGACTCGCGCCGGGCTGGTGCCCTTTACCCTGCATCAGGCCGACAAGGAGGCCTTCGCCGATCTGGCGGGGGTCAGCCTGCCGGTGGCGGTGACCGCCGAGGATGGCACCCGCTTCAAGGAGGCCATGCTGTTCACCCATCGCGGGCTCTCCGGCCCCGCCATCCTGCAGATCTCCTCTTTTTGGCTGGCGGGGGAGAAGATCCACATCAACCTGCTGCCGGATCTTGACATTCCAGAGACCCTCAAGACCTGGGCCCAGGCCCATCCTGCCCAGGAGCTGAAAACCGTGCTGGGGCGCGAGCTGCCCAAGCGCTTCGTCGACAAGCTGGTGGAGCTGGGATGGCTGGTGAGCAAGCCGATGCGCCAGTACAACGAACGGGAGCTGGAGGCGGTGGCCACCCTGCTGGGGGATTGGCAGATCCTGCCCAACGGCACCGAAGGGTATCGCACCGCTGAAGTGACCCTGGGGGGAGTGGATACCAACGCGCTCTCCTCCAAGACCATGGAGGCGCGCACCGTGCCCGGCCTCTACTTCATCGGCGAAGTGGTGGATGTGACCGGCTGGCTCGGTGGTTACAACTTCCAGTGGGCCTGGTCGTCGGGCTGGGTGGCAGGCCAGTACTGCTGAGGGATGCCGCGGCCCTGCGGTGAATGGCCCCGTCAGCGGCCTCTCGGGTGACAACGCCCAATGAGGTTGTGGTTCCTAGCGGTTGGGTGGAGAGGCCGTATTGCTGACAAAGAGGCTCGGCGGATGAGTCCGAGCGGATCGGGCTGTGTCAGGCGGCCCGAGTGATGGAACCAGACGCGGCCTGCTCAGGCCGCGTTTTTTATGGTCGGTTGCTGGCGGCCGCTTGGCCTCTAGCCTCTCCTGATATTGGGCAGGAAGGCGGTCAGCAGGCCAATAAGGGGCAGATAGGCGCAGACCTGATAGACGGTTTCGATGCTGGTGGCATCGGCCAATTTGCCCAGCAGGGCGGCCCCTATCCCTCCCATGCCGAAGGCGAAGCCGAAGAAGAGGCCGGAAATGGTACCGAACTTGCCGGGTACCAGATCCTGGGCGTAGACCAGGATGGCGGAGAAGGCCGACGCCAGGATGAGGCCGATGACGATCGACAGCACCGAGGTCCAGAACAGGTCGACGTGGGGCAGCAGCAGGGTGAAGGGAGCGACGCCGAGGATGGAGATCCAGATCACCCGCTTGCGACCGATGCGATCGCCGAGTGGCCCGCCGAGCACGGTCCCCGCCGCGACGGCAAACAGGAAGGCGAACAGATAGAGCTGGGCGCTCTCCAGCGACAGGTGGAACTTGTCCATCAGGTAGAAGGTGTAATAGCTGCTCAGGCTGGCCATGTAGAAGAACTTGGAGAACATCAGCAGACCGAGGATGGCCAGTGACCAGCCAATCTGGCGGCGGCTCAGGCCGGTGCCGGCATGGGCCCTCATCCGCCGATGGAAGCTGGCGGCATGGTGGCTGGACCAGCGGCCGACGAAGCTGAGCACGATGACCCCGATGAGTGCGAACAACGAGAACCAGGCCGCACTACCCTGTCCCTTCGGCACTATGATGAGCGCCGCGAGCAGGGGGCCGATGGCCGATCCCAGATTGCCGCCGATCTGGAACAGAGACTGGGCCAGACCGGGCTGGTTGCCGGCCGCCATGCGGGCGACCCGGGAGGATTCCGGGTGGAAGACGGAGGAGCCCATGCCGATCAGCATGGCCGACAACAGCACGGCGCCAAAGCTGCCTGCCTGCGACAGGTAGAGCAGCCCCACCAGCGTGAAGCCCATGCCCAGAGGCAGGGAGTAGGGCATGGGTCTGCGGTCGGTATAGAGGCCGATCAGGGGTTGCAGCAGCGAGGCCGTGAACTGGTAGGTGAGGGTGATGAGACCTATCTGGGTGAACGACAGATCGAGCCCCAGCTTCAGGAGGGGATAGATGGCCAGCAGTACCGACTGCATCATGTCGTTCAACAGGTGCGAGAAGCTGATGGCGGCGATCACCGGATAAGCGGTGGTAGTCGGGTTGTCCACCGCGGGCGGGGCGGTGATCGGGGTGTCGGTACTCAAGGTTTTGTCCATGGCTGGGGTATCACTCCCTCTACCATGCCCTATCCCGGCGTATCTGGACATAACCAAAGTGGGCGAACGCCCGGATTGCGTTCGCGTGGCGCGCAGGCCGTTCATGCTGACGGCGTGTGGATGGCTGGTCAGATCTTGTGCTTGGCGCGGGGCGGATTAGTATAGAAGGCCTGCCGCCGTTATCCGGCCCATCACCCGCCATGGAGGGAACATGTTCGAAAGCCTGGGTGTCATCAACGTCTGGACCTATCTGGTCGGTCTCTTCTTCATCATCATCGCCCCGGGCCCGAACTCCCTCTACGTGCTGCGAACCGGTGCCGTGCGCGGCATAGGCCCGGGTTATCGCGCCGCCCTCGGCGTCTTCGTCGGCGATGCCATCCTCATTTTCTGCGCCTATCTGGGGATCGCGTCCCTCATTCGCACCACCCCATTGCTGTTTACCCTGGTGCGCTATCTGGGCGCCATCTACCTGCTTTATCTGGGGGTGAAGATCCTGCACGCGAACTTCATCGCCAAAAAGGCGGGACCGGCGTCCGAGATGGATCCCGGTGAGCGCTATTTTACCAAGGCCCTCACCCTGAGCCTCACCAATCCCAAGGCGATTCTGTTCTACGTCTCTTTCTTCGTGCAGTTCATCGACTTCAGCTATGCCCACACCTGGATATCCTACCTGGTGCTGGCTGGCATGCTGGAAGCGATGAGCTTCGTCTACCTGACCCTGCTGATCTTCGGCGGTACCCTGATGGCCCGCTTTTTCCGTCAGCGCCAGACGGCGGCCCGTCTCGGCAACGGCCTTATCGGCCTCTTCTTCATGGGGTTTGCGGCCAGGCTGGCGACGCTCTCCTCCTGACCCTGGGGATTGCTGACCGTCCGGTGTCGGGCACCTAGTCTGGCCAGCAATCCTTGCCCACCGGGATGAAGCGGGACTGGTAGACGATGAGCTTCTGGTTGCCCGGTTGATTGATCCCGGGATTGTGGTAGGTCTCCCCGGGCAGCAGGTACTTGGGAAGGTGCGAATAAGCGGGGAAATTCTTCTCGGCTGACTCAGTCATTTCATTTTTTCAGTTTGAGCCGATCTTTTCTCCCGTAAATGCCTTGAATCAGCCTATTTAGACCGTTTCTTCGCCATTTAAGGCGTTATTCCCAGTTTTTAGTGAGATCTCTCCCACTGACGTATCATTTGGTCCGCCTGAAACAGGTTGGCCAGCGTGAATAACATC